>DAOTUI010000246.1:0-48749 GCA_034437035.1 Chloroflexaceae bacterium | reverse complement strand
AGCGGCGGCCTGTTTGCGGTTGGGCGTTGTCCCGGCTACCTTCTTCTTGAGCGCCATGCTATGGATCTCCACCAGGTCACGCGGCCCGGCCCGCAGTTGTCCCAGTCGCTTACTCAGCGCACGCAGCTTATCCGAGAGGCGATGATCGACCTTGAAGGCGCGCTGGTCAAGCGCCAGATCAAGCAGTTCCTCGTATCGCAGCAGAAACTGCTGGAATACCTCCGGCATGCGCTCATGCAGATGTGCGCCACTCACCGCCAGGTGTTCGCGCTCGCGCTGTTGCGGCTCCTCCTCAGCCAGGAATAGGCGCGATGCCTCCCCCGAAGCCACCATGTCAAGCGCGCGGTAGAGGTCGGCAATCTCATCCTGCATCCGGCTGATCGCTTCCGCCGAGCTATGCAGCACCTCGCGGTTGAGGAAGCCGGCCCGGTAGGTTCGCACCGCATTGTCCAGGCGATGGCGCAGTTCCGAGACATCCCAGGGTTTGGGGACATAGCCCCGCACGGTACCCAGGTTGATCGCATCAACCAGGGCAACAATATCGGTATAGCCCGAGATAATAATCCCGACAGCATCGGGACGAATATGCTGCGCGCGTTCCAGCAGTTCCACCCCGGTCAGCCCCGGCATGCGCTGGTCGGTCAGCACGACCGCAATATCTTCGCGGGCAATAACCTCCAGCGCCTCGGCGGCCGAGTTTGCCGTAAAGACCACAAATTGATCGCGCAGACTACGCGCGAGTGAACGGGTGACATTCACATCGTCATCGACGATCAGAATAGCCGGTTTGATCTGCTCATTTGATTTTTCGGCCTCGATGTCCGACATTGTATGGTAACGTCTCCACTTGCCGGCGCAACAGTAATGCATCACTGTTGTAAAGCAGTAATAGGTAATCCGGAATATACGTCTATCTCCTCAGCTATCCCTCTCCGCATGATAGCCATTCAGGGCGGCTAATGTCAAGTTGCGTGCGCATGCCGCCCGCCCGCCGACTGATACCCCGTTTGCTATAATGGAACCAGTTGCCCCGGTGCTTTGCGCGCCGGCGTAGGGCATAGTCCGCCGGCAAGGATGATCTCGCCGGCGTAAGAGGATGATAGCTCCTATGAAAGACGAACAGCAGACGAACAACCTGTCGGCGCTCCAGGTCAGCTACCTGGAAGCCATGCAACGCGGCAGTGGGCGCGCAGCCGACCAGGTTGTACAGCAGGCGCTGGACAGCGGCACGCTGGCGGGTGATGTCTACCTGAATATCTTCCAGCCAACCGCCTACGCGATCGGGCGGCTCTGGCAGAACAACCAGTTCAGCGTTGCGCAGGAACATCTGGCAACAGCAATCATCGAGCGGCAGATGGGCGAACTGCACCCGTTGTTCCGCCCGCCGCAGCCCCGCCCCAACCGTCCGCACACCCTGGTGATTGGCTGCGTGCCCAACGAACAGCACCGGGTGGGGGCGCGTATGGTCGCCGACTTTTTTGAAGCGGATGGCTGGGAAGTGCATTACCTCGGCGCGGCGGTGCCGCTCGCCTCCCTGGTGGAGATGGCGAAAGAGCTGCAGGCCGACCTGATTGGCCTCTCGGCGCAGATGATCTACCATGTACCGCACATCAGCGAGTTTGCTCATGAACTTAACCGGCATAGCCTCGACAATATCCCGGTAATGGTCGGCGGAATGCCGTTTGTGCAGCAACCGGAACTCGGCAACACCCTGAACGTCCGCTTCAGCGCGGCAGATGCACGCCAGGCAGTGGATCGGGCCAATCGGCTGTTTGCCGCACCCGGCGCAACAGCGGCCCCACCCCACCCCCCGCAAGCGGTAGCACTTGCCACACTGGAAGCCTGCCAGCAGGCACGCGAGCGGATCATTCAGTATGCCGCCAACCGGGCGCTGGAACGTGACAGCGAGGTCGCCGGGTTGGGTAGCCGCGCGGAGCAGATCATCACCGCCGGGTTTGAGTTTACTACCCACATGCTGGAGACGGCAATGGCGCTCCAGAATACCACGCTGCTTGAGCAGCAACTGGCCCGGGGCAACCAGCGCCGGCCCCACGACGGCATAACCCCGGCGCACCTGCTCAACCGCTTTCGGCTCTACGCGGACGCGGTGAACTACGTGCTGCCCCCCGATCAGGCCGCTGCCGTCAATCAGTATGTTCACTGGATGATTGCCCGCCAGCAGGAGATTGTGGATCAGTCGCGGAACAGCAACCCATAGCTGTTGTTCCGGCATCGGGACAAACCCGAACGTCAGCTTCGCCCGTGGTAACGGTGCAAGCTCTTTATGGTAGGGACGCGCTTCTGCGCGTCCGCAACCCGTTCGGATGTGGGAAATGTTGTGCTGGAGCAGCAGTCCATGCTGGTTCCACCGACTCCATTCCAGTGAGTGATACCGCTGGTTCATTCTTTCTGAACCCCAAAGGGACGGCGCAAGCATGGCTTGCGCACTCCATAAACGTGAGAGCGGGTAGCTTTGGGGTGGAAGATACTTGCCATAATAAGCAAAATTCGTTACAATCAGCACAATCCTATGAAGCAACCAGCTAACTGCATACTGGGAGATGAGCATGAAAATCGGAGTTCCGCGCGAAGTGCGCGAGGGCGAGTCATGCGTCAGTCTGACGCCGGTCGGTGTCCGCCGCCTGGTCAGCATGGGCCACCGGGTCTGTGTTGAGCACGGCGCAGGTGAGCGCGTCGGGTTCCCCGACCAGAGCTACATCGAAGCCGGGGCGCAACTGGTCTACTCGCCGGAAGAGGTCTACTGGCGCTCCGACCTGATTACCAAGGTTGAACGCCCAACCTTTGATGAGTTTACGCTGTTCCAGGACAATACCACGCTGGTCTCGTTTCTACAACTGGCGGCCACGCGCCCCAGCAAGATCGAGACCATGCTTCAGAAGCAAATCACCGCGATTGCCCTGGAGACGATTGAGACCGACGAGGGCGAACTGCCGGTCATCCATGCCATGAGTCAGATCGGCGGGCGCATGACGCCCGGCGTGGCTGCACGGTTTCTGGATATTGGCAATGGCGGCAATGGCGTCCTGATCTCGGGTGTGCCGGGGGTGCCGCCTGCCGAGGTAGTGATCATCGGGGCAGGCATGTTTGGGCAGGAGACTGCGCTGGCCTTCGCTCATGCCGGAGCGCGGGTCTACGTGCTGGATCGGGATGTCAAACCGCTGACGGAGCTGGAACAGCGCGCCGGACGGGGACGCATCACCACCATGCCGGCCCACCCGGAGACGATTGCCCAGGTGATCACCTTTGCCGATGTGGTCGTAACCGCTGCCAGCACAACGGGCAAGCGCGCCCCCATTCTGATCAGTGAGCCAATGGTGCGCACCATGCGCCCGGGCAGCCTGATCATCGATGTGTCAATCACCCAGGGCGGCTGCGTCGAGACCAGCCGGCCAACCACGCTGCGCGACCCGGTCTTCACATATGCCGACATCACCCACTACTGTGTGCCCAACATTCCGGCAGCGGCGGCGCGCACCACCACCAAGGCACTGGCTAACAGCACCTGGCCGATCATCGAGATGATCGCCGAGATGGGGATCGATGAGACGATTGAGCAGAACCGGGCGATTGCACGCGGCGTCTGGACCCATCGCGGGGAGCTGGTGCAGCCATCGGTTTCACCAGATAGTGATATGGTTAAAGCGCAATGACGACAATACCTTCTTCCTCCCAAAAGCAGCCGACCGAACGGGTACCGGGCTGGACCCGGCGCTACCGGGAGCATATAACCACACCGGAAGACGCGGTCAAGACGATTCAACCCGGCCAGCGGGTCTTCCTCGAAGGCATGAGCGGCGTGCCCCGCACCCTGATCAAGGCGCTGGTCGAGCGCGCCCCGGAACTGCACGATGTCGAACTGCTACAGATGCTGACCTTTGGCGAGGCAGATTATGTCAGGCCGGGCATTGAGCAGCATATTCGCACCAACACGATGTTTATCAGCCCCAACGTGCGCCAGGCGGTCAACGAGGGGCGGGCCGATTTCACGCCGATCCGCCTGTTTGAGATCCCCAACCTCTGCCGCAACCTGCTGCATATTGATGTCGCGCTGATCCAGGTATCGCCTCCAGACGACGACGGCTTCTGCTCGTTT
The DNA here is from genome assembly GCA_034437035.1 of Chloroflexaceae bacterium. Lineage (GTDB taxonomy): Bacteria > Chloroflexota > Chloroflexia > Chloroflexales > Chloroflexaceae > CAKZQX01. Next base: position 44,635 of record DAOTUI010000246.1, on the reverse strand, counting down.
GGGGTTGAGGTGGGCATTAGCAAGCCGGCCGCCTTCGCCGCCGACCGGATCATCGCCGAGGTTAACCCGCAGATGCCCTACACGCGCGGCGACAGTTTTATCCATGTCTCGCGGCTGGATCAGATTGTCGAGGTGGACTACCCGCTGCCGGAGGTGGGCATGGGCAGCGGCGACCCGATTGAACTGGCGATTGGCGAACATGTCGTCGGGCTGATCGACGACGGCGCCACGCTGCAGATGGGGATCGGCGGCATTCCCGACGGCGTGCTCTACCGGCTGCGCACGGCCGGCCTGCGCGACCTGGGCATCCACACCGAGATGTTCTCCGACGGCGTGATCGACCTGATGGAGATGGGCGTGATTACCAACGCGCACAAGACCATCCACCGGGGCAAGTTTATCGCAGGCTTTATGCTGGGTTCGCAGCGGCTCTACTCCTTTGTGCATGACAACCCGATGATCGAGATGCACCCGATTGACTACACCAACGACCCGTTTATCATCGCGCAGAACGAGAAGATGACGGCGATCAACTCGGCGATTGAGGTTGACTTCACCGGGCAGGTCTGCGCCGACTCAATCGGGCATCGCTTCTTCAGCGGCGTCGGCGGGCAGGTGGACTTTGTGCGCGGCGCGGCTCGCAGCAAGGGCGGTAAGCCGATTATCGCGCTGCCCAGCACCGCCCGGGACGACACAATCAGCCGGATTGTCCCGGCGCTCAAGACGGGCGCGGGCGTGGTGACATCGCGCAACGATGTGCATTATGTCGTCACCGAGCATGGCGTGGCCTACCTGCACGGCCAGACCGTGCGCAACCGGGTGCAGGCGATGATCAACATCGCCCACCCCAAATTCCGCGACGAGCTAACCGCGCAGGCAAAGGCGCTGAATTATTTGTAGGGGATTGGCGACTGGGGATTGGGGATTGGCGACTGGGGATTTTCCGGTAGGGACGCGCTGCGGCGCGTCCGCTTGTCCCGACACGAAATTTTCCTGAAGCAACAATTTGAACGGTGGGAATGGATGGTTGCCTGCTCTACTGCCCCAACCGTTCCGCATACTGCCGGTACTGCGTCGGTCGCCGCTCCTCAATGATCTGCACAAGTTGGTCCAGCCGATGCTCACGCAGGCAGTAGTCGAGCAGGCGCTGGATCTTTACTCCTTTCGACATACCGCCGGCAAAATCTTGATAAACCGAGCGGAAATGGTCAAAACAGAGCACGGTCAGTTCCTCATCGCTGAAGGCCGCAGTAAGCAACTCACGCAGCACACCCGTATCCCAGGCGGGAGCGTCTGACCCATGCGGCATACTGCCGGAAGACGGGTTGTCCACGCAGGCCCGGAGCGCGCGAAACAGTGCCTCGCTTCCACCTCGCAGATTCCCTATCCCCAACTGTTTCCCTTCCGCGAAAAAGGCCGTCTCTGGTTCAGTAGGATCGCCATACTCCACCTGCACCCAGTTGTTATTGAGATCTCCGGCCATGCGGATATGGTTAACCGCGCGGATACGTTCCAGTGTGAAGCGATGGTGTTCCCCATGATACTCGGCGCGGGTTGCACCCAGGGTCAGCGTGCCAATATCATAGCTGCGCCAGAGGGTAAAACGCCCAAAGCGTTTCGGAGTGTACCAGATATTGGTGAAGTAGTCGTTCATACCCTCCTCAGTATTGCCCTGGTCAGTTGACCAGGGGGCTCCATGGTCGCACGGCCAGTTCACAATTGTTCCTCTGTCGGAAGCATTTCCCAGGCAGATCATGTATCCTGCACAGAGGAAACCGGTGCCGACACACGCGCAACCCGGCGACAGGAGGAACGATGATCATTCTGGAACGCGATGGCTCACGCCTGCGGCACACCCCGGTTGTACCGGCAAACAGCCCTACCCAATCGCAGAACGTACGCGGTTGTTACTTATGGCACTGGATATCGCCGCCGGCAAGGTCGAAGAGCCTATTCTTTTTCACGAACATTTTGCACAAAGTGGAAAATGCTCGTGAAAAAGAAGAAAACGCACCATGCTGCCGCAGGCACAACCGAGCTTTCGCCCAATGAAACACCTGATTTGTTGTCCACTACGTACATCAGGTCAACCATACGAGTTAAGCGGTCATTGACCCTGAAGGAAATTTCGCCTCCGGCAGGGCGGAACCGACCATTCTTTTTCCGGAAACTTTGCACGAAGTGCAAAGTTTCCGGAAAAAGATAAAAAAGTACCATGCTGCCGCAGGCGAATCGAGCCGTTATCGCAAGCAAACGCCCAGTTTGCCTACTCACCGCATAACGCATGTCAGTAAAAGGAGATCACTCCACCAGGTTGTGCTGCAACGCCAGCGAGACGGCTTCGGTGCGGCCTGCCACGTCCAGTTTGGACAGCACGCTGCTCACATGGAACTTGATCGTCGAGATACTAAGATCCAGCTTTGCGGCCATCTCCGGGTTACTCAGGCCCTGTACCATGAGCGCCAGGATCTCGCGTTCGCGCCGGGTGAGATCATAGCCGGGGGGCGCGGGCCGGCCGGCGGCATTGATCAGCGCGCGGGTGGCCTCCGGCGCGAGGGTGGGCCGGCCGGCGGCGGCCGCGCGAATGGCCGCCTCCAGTTCGTCGGGCTCGATATTTTTGAGCAGGTAGCTGGTCGCTCCCGCCTGGATCGCCTTATGCACCAGATCTTCATCGGGGAAGCTGGTCAGGGCGATCACATGGATCTGCGGCCAGCGCTCGCGGATTCGGCGGGTGGCCGTCGCCCCATCCATACCCGGCATCACGAGGTCCATCAGGATGACATCAGGTTGCAGTTGCTCACACAGGCGGATCGCCTCCTCCCCGCCGGCGGCCTGACCCACCAGTTCCAGATCATCGAAGGCCAGGAAGAAGGCCGACAGCCCACTCCGCACCACGGTATGATCATCCACCAGTAGCACCCGAATAGCATGCGCGTGCGTCATAATGACCCCCTTAACTCTCTGCGTCTCTCGGTCGCCGGCGCAGGCAGATGCGGGTACCCTGCCCCGGCCGGCTCTCAATCTCCAGTTGCGCGCCGATGGCCTCCGCCCGCTCGCGCATAATGCGCAACCCCAGATGCCCCGCCGCCACGCTGTCCGGCGCAAACCCCACCCCATTATCCTGGATGCAGAGTGTAACCTGTTCCGCCTCCGCCGCCAGTTGAATATCCACCCGGCCGGCGCGGGCATGCTTCACCACATTGTTGAGCGCTTCCTGGGCAATCCGGTAGAACGCGGTCTTCTCCGCCGCCGGCAGGTTGACCTTATCCGTAATCGTGACGGTTGTCTCAAGCTGCTCGCGTGCGGTGATTGCATCGGCCAGATGCCGCAACAGATCATGCATCGGCACATCGGTCAGGGCGGCCGGGCGCAGTTCCAGCAGCAGCATACGCATCTCGGCCAGCGCGCCCCGGGTTAACCGGCGTAACTCCTGCAGGCGGCGGTGCCCTTCATCCGGATTACGTTCCCAGATGCGCGGCAACACCCCGGCGATCATGCCGGCGGAGAAGAGCGTCTGGGTTACGGCATCGTGCAGTTCGCGCGCCAGACGCTGACGCTCCTTGAAGGCGGCCGCCTCCTGCGCCTCGGCATAGAGCCGCGCATTCTCCAGCGCAATGACCGCTCCCGGAATAAACATCTCCAGGATGCGCCGGTCATTGGCGCTAAACATGCCCGGCTGCTGGTTGCCGATTGAAAGCATGCCCAGCGCCTGCGTCCCTGACATCAATGGTGCAATCAACACCGAGCGAATACCGACCCGCTCGATCGCCTCCCGATTGACGCGCGGATCGGTCCAGGCATCGTCGATCTGAAGCAGTTCGCCGAGCGTTAACGCCAGCCCGGTCGCCGAACCCTGGATCGGCATGCGATACCCGACAAACATGCCGGGGCCATGTTCACCCGCCAGAGCGGTGGCATACAGGTCATCGTCATCACGTAGAAAAATTGACCCGAAGGTCGCTGCCGTCAGTCGGCAGGCTTCTTTGGCAATCATCTGCAGAACGGCATCGGGATCAAGGTGGCTGGTCAGCGCCTGCTGCACCGTCAGCAGCGCGGAGAGTTCCCGCGTACGCTCGGCCACCCGCTGCTCCAGCACCTGCTGCGTCACCACCCGCTCGGTGACATCGGTGACAAAGCCTTCCAGCGTCAGTAGGGTACCCCCCGGACCATACACGCCACGCCCATACTCCCAGACCCACTTCTCCTCGCCGGTGGGCAGCATAATCCGGTAGGTACACTGGAAGGGCCGCCGCACCTGCACCGCCGCGTTGACCTCCTCCCGCACTCGCGCCTGATCGTCGGGATGGATCAACTGCCGGTAGGTCAGCATCTGATCTTCCAGCAATTCCGCGGGATGATGTCCGGTCAGAGCAAAACTGCCCTCACTAACGAATTCCAGCGGAAAGCCGGGCGCATTGCGCCGGCGATAGGCCATGCCCGGCAGGTGGCGCATCAGCGCGCTCAGCATGCGCCGGCTCTCCTGGAGCGCCTCCTCGGTCTGCTTGCGCTGCAGGGCATTGACAAAGATATCGCCCACGATGCGTAGCAGGGCGATGCTCTCATCCGGCCAGATCTTCGCCTGGCGCACCGCATCAAAGCCCAGGAAACCGACCACCGTGCCCCGGTAGACCATGGGCACGGCAATCAGCGACTGGATGCCCTGCTCCTGAAAGATGTGCTGCTCGGCCGCGGCCGCCGCCGGTAGTTCGGCAACATTGGGGATATGCAGCACCTCCCCACGCTGCAACTGGTCGTTCGACCAGGCCGGCGTGGCGGCGGGCAGTTGCTGCAAGCGGTGGAGCGCGGCTGCGATCCCTTCGGCGCACCACTCGTGCGTGTACTCCATAACGGTGCCACCGCTGGTGTAGCGAAAGACATAGCTGCGGTCCACCTGCGCAAAACGACCAATATCCGCCAGAGCCTGGTCAATACCGGCGTCGATATCACTGGTTGCCAGGTTAATAAAACGGGTGGAGATCGTCGTAATCAGCTTTTCAAAAGCCACCCGCTGCTGGAGCGCCGCCTCGGTCTGCTCGCGCTTCGCTACTTCCTGGACAAGGATAGCGATGGTCTGCTGCAACTCGGCGGTACGCTCCGCGACGCGCTGCTCCAGCTCGCTCTGCGGCCCGGTGGCCGGAGCGAGTGCATCCGGTTGCTGGGCGCTCTGGTTCTGGTTTATCTGGTCATTCATGCCTGTAGAGAACAAAGAACAGAGAATGCCTGTTGCATCCTGATGGGTAATCATTCTATTGTGCTGTGGCGAAGCTGCTATCCGCTGCTACACGCGCAACCGCGTATGTTGCGGTAGTGACCGGCAATTTCGCGCTGTTCACGCATTGCGTGTTTCTCGTGATCCAATCCCCGCCACGTCATGCGTATGATTTGCAGGATAGCGCAGCTAATCCCGCTCCCTGGTAATGGTACAGAACAGCGAATGAGTATCATTATAGCATGCCGCTTTGCGCAGGCGGGGTAGTACCAGCAGAGTGCATGGCATTTCGTGAGGTGGGAAATACTATTCATGGACACTGCACACTCTCCGCACGTATGCTATACTGACGACCAGTTCAACCACCCACCCGGGATGCTCCCCATATACCTACGCCACCAACCGAGGAGAAGTAACGATTGATGTCTGGATTCTTTCACCGTAGACCGCACCTCCATCGTCGGTGCAACATCGCGGCGCTGCTGGTCGCGATTGCGCTGGCCGGCTTCATCTGGTGGGCCTACATCATCACGCCCTGGGCCACCGACCAGACCCGCACACCAGAGCACCGTACCATTTGGCGCGGCACGCTGCCCGGCCTGGACCTGGGGCTTGATGCGCATCCGCCCCGTGTGCAGGCAAAAGGGTATGTCGAGGGCTGGGTTTCGCCACCCTGGACCGATGATGTCTGGGTGTTGCTGCGCATTCCCGGCGCACCGGCGCGGCCCGTACCGCCGGAGTGGGTGACGGCAGAGGCGGGAGGCGGGATGAAATAATGGAAAGGTCTGTGGTATCATCCAAGAGTATCTGGTGATCGACGGCAAAGAGCAGACGCAGGGTATTTATGATTATTCTCTCAGTTGAAGGCGTCAGTAAGCAGTATGGGGAGCATCCGCTCTTCGAGGAGGTGACATTTGCCCTGGAGCAGACCGACCGCGTGGGCGTGATCGGCGTCAATGGCAGCGGCAAAACCACGCTGCTGCGGATTGTGGCCGGGCTGGAGCCCCCCGACAGCGGGCGCGTCACCCTGTCGAATAATATGCGGGCGGCCTACTTGCCGCAAAACCCGGCCCTGGCCCCCGACCTGACCGTGCTGGATACGGTGTTTGCCGGCGGTGCGCCCAAAATTCAGTTGCTGCGCGAGTATGAACGCACCACCGAGGCGCTGGCGCATGCCCCGAACGATCAGCAACTCCAGGCCCGCCTCAATGAACTGATGCCCCAGATGGATGCGCTGGCGGCATGGGAGGCCGAGACGGACGCCCACGCGATCCTCTCCCGGCTGGGGCTGGCGGACTACATCAACACGCCGGTGGGGCAACTCTCCGGGGGACAGCGCCGCCGGGTGGCAATGGCCCAGGTGCTGATTGACCAGCCTGACCTCCTGATCCTGGACGAGCCGACCAACCATATCGACACCGAAACCATTACCTGGCTGGAAGATCTGATTGCGCGGAGTAACCTGGCGCTGCTGGTTGTCACCCACGACCGCTACTTCCTGGACCGGGTGACAACACGCATGATCGAACTGGACCGCGGGCGCGTCTACACGCACAGCGGGAACTACTCGCAGTTCCTGGAGCAGAAAGCCACCCGCGAGGCGCAGGCCATCGCCGCCGAGGATGCCCGGCAGAATCTGCTGCGCAAAGAGCTGACCTGGCTGCGGCGCGGCGCGCAGGCGCGCACAACCAAACAGAAGGCGCATGTGCAGCGGGTGCATAACCTGATAGAGCAGACGCCGGAGACGGCCCAGGGTGCCGTCAACATCGACGTAGCCGCGCGCCGGATTGGGAAGCGCGTGCTGGAACTGGAACATATTACAAAACACTATGGCGATCAGCCTCTGATCAAGGATTTCAGCTTTTCGCTGCGTCGGGATGACCGACTGGGGATCATTGGCCCCAACGGGAGCGGCAAGTCAACCCTGCTCAACCTGATCGCGGGGCGCGTACCGCCCGACAGTGGGCAGATCCAGATGGGGGAGACAATCCATCTGGGCTACTACGACCAGGAGAGCATTGAATTGGATGAGTCGCAGCGGGTGATCGACTATATCCGCGATGCCTCTGAGCATATCCGCGACGCGGAGGGGGCACTCGTGTCGGCGGCCCAGATGCTGGAGCGCTTTCTCTTCCCGCGCGATGCGCAGTGGTCGCTGATCAAGACGCTCTCGGGTGGTGAGCGACGGCGGCTCTACCTGCTGCGCACGCTGATGTTTACGCCCAATCTGCTACTGCTGGACGAGCCGACGAATGACCTGGATATTACAACCTTAACCATTCTGGAGGACTACCTCGACAACTTTAATGGCGCGGTGATTCTGGTCTCGCACGACCGTTACTTCCTGGATCGCACAGTGCAGCATCTGCTCTTTTTTGACGGAGACGGCACGATCCGCGAATATCCGGGGGGCTACAGTCTGTTTCAGGCATATCGCACGCAGGAAGAGGAAGAGCGCGCCGCAATCCAGGCAACCCAACCGCGACCACGTTCCGGCAAGGTGGAACGCAAAGAGAAGGAGGAGGGCGGGCCGCGCCGCCTGAACTACAAAGAGCGGCGTGAGTTGGCCGCCCTCGAAGAGCGCATCACCGCTCTCGAAACACAGAAGGCCGATCTGAGCGAACGACTCAACCATGCGGGGGAAGACTACCAGGTCTATCAGCAACTGGCTGCCGAACTGGCCCAGGTTGATGCCGACACGGAAGCGGCCTTCGAGCGCTGGACCGAACTGGCCGAATTGGCCGAACAGTAAAGAACAAAGAACACAGAGAACAAAGAACAAATAGACAAACCGCTGGATACACGCGCGATCTGTTCTGTTCTGTTCTGTTCTTTGTTCTCGGTTCTCGGTTCTCGGTTCTCGGTTCTCGGTTCTCGGTTCTCGGTTCTCGGTTCTCGGTTCTTATTTATCCAACATCTGGCGCTGGCGGGGATCGAAGCAGTAGGACTGCACCATCTCGACAAAGGCCTCAGCCCGCCCGCCCAGCAGCGCCTCCGGAACCAGTACATCATAGCCGGTTCTGGCGCGGCTACGGGCGAGTTGCTGCGCCGTCGGCAGCGTTGTGTCACGCTGCAAGGGGCGTAACAGCCGGTCCAGCAGGCGGAGCAGGTGTGCCAGCGGCCCATGCGCGGCGGGCAGTCGGACTTCGTAGCTCTGGATGTAGGCATCCGGATCGCGCAGTTTAAAGCCCAGTTGCTGGTTACTGCCCAGCGTCAGCAGGTTAGCACGGTGCTGACTGACACCAACGTCGGCGATATTCTCCCAGGCGACAAAGGCGGCCGAGTGGCCCAGATTGAGCATCAACCCCTTTGTATCGAGCACCACCCCGGCGCGTTTGTCGGTTGCCAGTTGCCAGAAGGCAATACCGACAGCCAGCAAGAGCACACTGATCAGTACAACGGCGACAGTCAGTAGCGGCGTGTGGGCAAAGGGATTGAGCAAAGCCAGTTGCACCACCCACCAGCCACCGAGAACCCAACAGACGATTGCAACGATACGGAGACGGGGATGATTGGGGGCGATACGCATAGCGGGCTCCTTATTTCTATCAGCTCGAGCTTGTAGGCGGAGATAGTGGTACGCCGAAGCACAACGCACCGCATCCATCCGGACAGCACAAACTCGCTGTGCCGATGGGATAGGAGAGCGGCATTCCGGGTGTGACGGCTCCCGGTTTGCGCTTCTTCAGAAATGTACTCCGTGTGCGTAGACGATCGCTTAACTATCCTACAGCGTTTTGAGGTTTCCGGTCAATAGAACAATGGTCCCGACGCGACCTCCCCTGCCGGGAGAGGCTGATCTGGTCGGATTGTCCGTACGGGGGAGTGCGTACCGCTTTTCACAAAAATGCTGCGTTTTGCGCAATATCTTTGTGAAGAAGAATGCCAGGATGAGTTCTTTCACCCTGCCGGAGGCGAAATACATTCCCTTCGTGGGGGACCACGTAACCTGAACATGTAACGGCTATTAGGCAAACAGGTGGTGCAGCGCTTCCAGTTGCATCAGCGCCTCATGCCTCCAGGTGTCGCCGAATTCGCCCTGTTCCAGGGAAGTCAGGCAGGTGTGACAGAGGAGTTGCAGCGCTGCCGGCCAGCAGCGGCTCTGCTGGATGATCCAATCCACATCGGTGGGCGTGAAGGGGAGCGGGGAACTGGCGATCAACTCGCGCGCTTCCACTTCACTCAAGGCACCCAGCAGCAGCGTATGCCCAAAGATGTTGAAGAAGGGCAAGGGTTTGCCCTGCGCCTGCGCCGGCCGCGCCGGCAGTTCATGGGCCGTGAGGACAAAGGCCGGCCGGCCGCCGGTCTGGTGGCTACCCAGCGAGCGCAGGCTCCACCAGAACTCCTGATCAAGCTCCGGTGAGGCCGGCGCCGCGCCGATCGCGTTCAGCAGTACCACGGTGGGTTATTTGTTTCTAAGCGCGTTATACTGGGAAGAGAATTGTCCGTCACTGTCACACCACGCAACCATAATCTCCGGTTTTTCAGGTTATCGTACGGTTTATGACAAACAGCAAGGAATGGAGTTATGGCCGTTATCTTATGGATCAGCCTGTTCGCGCTCATTACGTTCCTCATCTACCTGCACCGCTTGTCCATCCATAGCTTTATCACGCACATGTGGAACGATGGTACCCTGCTGCTCTCCGCCGGCCTGGTGACGCTGGCAGTCACGGCAATAGCCTTAAACAGCCAGGGTGTCCATCCAATGTCAATTCCGGGGATGTTCTTTATGGGCCTGGTTATCGTCCTGGTCGGCGCGATCTTTATGCGCTGGGGCGAGACCCGCCGGTAGTTCCGCCATCCCTGCCGTAGGCTACAAGTAGACCCGCTCCGCGCTGCGATGGGCCCGATAGCACGCTGTCAACAACCCACCGGCTCAAAGCAGGTGAGCTTCCGCGCCTGAAGGCAAGCTATCCGTGATCCTGATCTCCGCAGAGCGGGAGTGGGGTTTCTTCTGAAAGGACATGCAGAAGCACGTTCATAGTCAGGACTTACGCAGTTCTCAACCTGGAGATGTATTTCTCCTCCGGCAGGGCGGAACAGACCACCTTTTTCACGAAATTTTTGCATAACGTGCAAAAATTTCGTGAAAAGATAATAGCGTACCATGCGGCCGCAGGCGAATCAGGCCATTCATTTCAATCAAACGTCCGGTTTGCAAATCCACTGCGTAAGTTCTGACAGTATAGAAAAAACAGACAAACACAGGACATAGAACACACACGTTGTTCGCTAGATATGTGCTCGGCGCACGTTGTTCTGTGTTCTTTTGTTCTATGTTCTCTCTATACCCTGATGTCGGAAATAACCCTCTATATCTGCTCCTACAAATGCCATGTCAATGTAATCGGGCAAGAAAATCTCTTCCCAGACGAACTTTACCTTCTCCCTTATCATACATAATACCAGGACTTACGCGGTCGCCCATCCGGCAGATGTGATGCGCCTCCGGCAGCATGGTACGTTTTTATCTTTTTTCACAAAACATTTTCACGTTGTGAAAATGTTTTGTGAAAAAAGGATGGTATTTTCCGTCCTGCCGGAGGCGATAGCCCCTTCCAGGGGAGTGAACATCTACATCGTCCTATTTGAAAGGTATTGCCCCTAGGGGTTGCCCCTACTACTCCCATTGGGATGCGATCCATTGAAAAAGCCTGCACCTGAGAGCCCGTCCTATCGGCGGCGAATCGATACATCGGGATAGAACACCGCGTAAGGCGTGTCAAGTAATTTACATACATTTTTGAAAGAATGCAAGAGAATGTGCTATCATAGAGGCACACACGCGAGAAAGGAGTCACGCATGAGCGATTTCGATGAGCAGCCACATCGGTGGCGTTCACGGGGGACGTTGGAAGATATGCCCAGAGATGATGATCCCGACAGTGATCAGATCCCAACGATTAACGCCGACTGGAGCGAACAGGAGCCCTACAACCCTGGCTGGCGACGACATACACGAACGCACTCGACCCGCAATCCGCGGCGGCGATCCCGCGCGCCGAACCTGGTACCAACCTCCGTGCAGGAGATCCCGCTCTGGCTGCAGCAGGGGGGTTGGCGCTTTATTGCCGCTGCCGCCATACTTTTTGTGTTCCTGTTGAGCCTGCTGCTCTGGAATAACCGCAGCGCCCAGAGCATCAGCAGCAATGGGGAATTGCTTTCCGGGGGCGGGGCCGATGTGGCCGGCAACACGGACGGCGCGACGGACAGCGATCCGCCGGCGGTGCCGCCGACTGCCCCCCCAACTGCGCCCCCCACGCCGGATGTCTTGGTGGTCAGCGGTACGGCCGGGGAGGGGTTGTTCCTACGCTCGGAGCCCGATCCCAACGCGGTTGTTCTAGAGACGCTGCCCGAGGGAACAAATGTTGAGCAACTCGGTGAAGAGGCACCTGGGCCAAACTATGTCTGGCGGCATGTGCGCGCGCCCAGCGGTCAGGAGGGATGGGTCGCGGCAGAGTGGTTGCAACCAGCGCCATGATCAGGCGCTGGTTGCAACCGTGTCGGAGTCCGGAGGCAGGTCGGATGATTTTTCCTTCTTGTGGGTATTCTTCCGGTCGGGTGCAGGGCAGAGCGCTTCAACCAGCACCTGGTCCATATGATCAACATAGATCCAGGTCAGTTTACGTTTGACATGGGGCGGGATCTCAGCGGTATCCCGCTCATTTTTGTTGGGCAGAATGATCGTACGCACCCCGGCCCGATACGCGCCCAGCACTTTCTCCTTCACACCACCGATGGGCAACACCCGTCCGCGTAGCGTAATTTCGCCACTCATCGCCACATCACGCCGCACCGGTCGGCCTATCAGCGCGGAGATCAACGCCGTTGCCAGCGTGACCCCCGCCGATGGTCCATCTTTGGGCACCGCGCCTTCGGGCACATGCACATGGATATCGATCTTCTCAAACCGCTTGACATCAATTCCCAGCGCCCGGGCATGCGTGCGCGCATAGGAGAGCGCTGCCTGGGCCGACTCCTGCATCACATCACCCAGTTGCCCGGTCAGGGTCAGATTGCCCTTACCATCCATAATATTGACCTCAACCGGCATCGTGTCGCCGCCGTTGCTGGTCCAGGCCATGCCCGTCGCCACGCCGACTTCATCCCGCTCCTCGGCCAACCCATAGCTAAACCGGGGCGTACCCAGATATTTCAGCAGCAGCGAGGGCTTGACCAGGCGCGCATAAGGGCGCTGCTCGGCGATTCGGCGGGCCGTCTTGCGGCAGACCGAGCCGATCTCGCGCTCCAGGTTGCGCACTCCGGCCTCGTAGGTGTAGGTACGGATCAACTCGCGTAGCGCGGCATCGCTGAAACGCAGCACACCCGGCGGCAGGCCATTGGCCTCAAACTGCTTGGGCAAGAGGAACTGGCGCGCAATCTGCAGTTTGTCTTCCTCGATGTAGCCGGGAAGTTCAATCACCTCCATCCGGTCCAGCAGCGCCTCGGGGATCGGGTCAAGCAGGTTCGCCGTGGTGATAAACAGCACCTTGCTCAGATCGTAGGGCACATCCAGATAGTGATCGCTAAAGGTGTTGTTCTGCTCCGGGTCAAGCACCTCCAGCAGTGCCGCCGCCGGGTCGCCCCGGAAATCACGCCCCAGCTTGTCTACCTCATCCAGCATAAAGACCGGGTTGATGCTGCCGGCCTCTTTCATCTTCTGAATAATGCGCCCGGGCAGCGCGCCGATGTAGGTCCGGCGATGCCCACGAATCTCGGCCTCGTCATGCACCCCACCCAGCGAGAGCCGCACGAACTTGCGTCCCAGCGCCTCGGCGATGCTGCGGCCCAGGCTGGTCTTGCCCACCCCCGGCGGCCCGATAAAGCAGATAATCGGGGACTTATGGTTAGCACCGGCAAGCTGACGCACGGCCATAAACTCCAGGATACGCTCCTTGATCCGGGGCAAACCATAGTGGTTGCGATCCAGCGTGCGGGCAGCGGCACGCAGATCCTCGTTATCTTCGGTGGCTTCCGTCCATGGCAAATTCAGCATCCAGTCGACATAGGTGCGGATGACGGCATACTCCGGCGCGGCGGGCGACATAATCTCCAGCCGATCGATCTCATCCAGCGCCCGGGACCGGGCATGGTCCGGCATCCCGCTGTTGGTAATCCGTTCGCGCAACTCCAGCATATCGCGCTGGACCGGGTCATCCTGGCCCAGCTCGCGCTGAATCGCCTTGAGTTGCTCACGCAGGAAGAACTCGCGCTGGGAGCGATCGACTTCCTTCTGGACCTGGTTCTGGATGCGGCTCTCCAGTTCCAGCACATCCAGTTCCTGTGAGAGCATAATGCTCAGACGGCGCAGTCGCTCCTCGGGGTCAAGCGTTTCCAGGATCTCCTGACGGTGCGAGACATCCAGCGGCAACGTGGAGGCGATCAGGTCGGCCAGCCAACCCGGCTCATCGGCATTCATCGCCATAATGTAGGAGTCGTCGGGCAGCATGCGACTGAGCTTCACCACCTTCTCGAAGAGCGAGAGCACCGCGCGCATCATCGCCTCGACTGCCAGGGTGCGCTCTTCCTCGCCATAGAGCGGAACCGCACGCACGCGCAGAAACGGCAGTTCCTGGGTCTGCTCCTGCACCCGCATCCGGCGCTGGCCCTGCACCACAATGCTGGTCGTACCGTCGGGCATCTTTAGCACACGCTGAACCACCGCTTCGACCCCCACGGTGTACAGATCGTTCAGGCCGACATCTTCCGTATCAGGTTCCCGCTGGGCAACCGCCAGCACCACCCGGTCTTTTGCCATCGCCTCTTCGATAGCGGCAATCGAGCGCTCACGGCCAACGAAGAGCGGGGCCATCATGCGCGGAAACAGCACAGTATTGATCAATGGCAGCACCGGCAGATCACGCTCGGTCTGCTGATCATTCAGGAGCGTGCTCCGATTGGCCGGCAGCTCAAAGAGGAAGGTCGTATCGTCTGGCATCAAAATCATCCTACAACTGCGAACAATCCAAAGGTCTGTTCTGGTCTAGGGCAATTATAGCACAGCACTATTACGACAACATGGTATACGCGGCGGAAAAGGCTGTGCAATCTATTGCAATACCTGATAGCGTTGCACGTTTCAACGTTTTAACGTTCCAACGTTCTGAAGTGGATTTGACAGCGGCGCGGCTTTCGGCTAGAATCATCTACTGTGTGGTGACACGCACGCTAACCAGGCCAACGTAGCTCAGTTGGTAGAGCAGCTGTTTCGTAAACAGCAGGTCCGGGGTTCGAGTCCCCGCGTTGGCTCCACAACCGGAAGCACACGAAACCGCCGTTGGAGTTAATCCCAACGGCGGTTTCGTGTCGTTGAAACTAGCATTGACAACAATCAGGTTTCACTCACCGGGCCGAAAGTTCGGCGCGCGTTTCTCGATAAAGGCGCGCATGCCCTCCTTCTGGTCGGCGGTGGCCCAGAGGGCATGGTAGCTGCGCCGCTCGAACAGGATGCCCTGCTGCAGGCCCATCTCCAGCGCCTGGTTGACCGCCTCGCGCGCGACCATTACCGCCGTTTTGCCATAGTTTGCAATCGCGTGGGCCGCCGCCAGCGTCTCGTCCAGCAGACGCTCGGTCGGGAAGACCCACGCAACCAACCCGGCGCGTTCGGCTTCCTCGGCATCCATCAGACGTCCGGTCAGGATCATATCCATCGCTTTAGCTTTGCCGATCAGCCGGGTCAGGCGCTGCGAGCCGCCCATGCCGGGGATAACCCCCAGGTTGAGTTCGGGCTGACCGAACCGGGCATTTTCAGCGGCAAAGATCGTGTCGCACCAGTTTGCCGTCAAACATGCACGAATACCACGAAGGCCAGAAAGCGCGTGCCGCAGTGAACTGGACGTATCCACGCGAGCGCCCCCACTATCCAGCCGTCGTGTGCTTCGTGTGCTTCGTGTGCTTCGTGATTCGTCGGAATGTTTGCCGTTTGGAAGTCAGATTGGTATTACATCCAGGCATCAAATGATCGGGCGTCCCGGCTTATGAACTTTTCTGCGCTCTCTGCGTCTCTGCGTTAGAAATCAGCCGCAGCCACAGTAGCAGTAGCGTGCATTCGACGCACTGTGCTTTCACTCCAACGGCACGCTGTTTGCGGGCGGGGTCGCCGCGCGCATCAAGGAGGATCTGCGGACCGACTTCAACCTGCATACGATTGTGCGGCTGCCCAACGGCGTCTTCGCGCCCTACACCAGCATCCCCACCAATCTGCTCTTCTTTGACCGCTCCGGGCCGACCGCGACAGTCTGGTATTATGAGCAACCGCTGCCGGAGGGCCGCAAGAACTACACCAAGACAACGCCGATGCAGTTTGCGGAGTTCCACGCCTGCCGGGAGTGGTGGCACAACCGGGTGGAACATGAACGCGCCTGGCAGGTTCCCGCTGCGCAGATCGCCGCCAACGACTACAACCTGGATATCAAAAATCCCCACAGCGCCACGGAATTGGAACATCTGCCGCCGGAGCAGTTGGCCGATGCTATACTGGAGAAGGAGCAGCGCATCGCCGCCCTGATGCAGGAGATTCGGCAGGTTTTAGGAGGAGGAATGAATGACTGAACAGACAGCACAGCTTATTGAGCAGGTATCCGGCGACCTGAGCAGCCTGCCGAAAGAAGATCTGGCGCTGGTGGCAGCGTTTGTCACCTATCTCAAGCAGCGGCAGGCTGCCCCTCCGCCGCGACTATCGGTGGCGGCAATCCGGGCCGAGGCGCAACGCCGGGCGGCCGCCATGGGCGATCTCCCCCGCGCCGAACTGGTCTCCCGCTTTCAGCACCTGGCTGAGGAGGTACGCCGGCAGGCAATTGTTCAGGGCACGGCGGTAGAGGGAGACTGGGAAGGTGACAACGTGATAACGTGATAACGTGGTACGATTCCCTTCAAGATCCTCGGCATTCTCGGCGGCTCGGCGGTGGCTTGTTTCACCACGAAGCCCACAAAGTCCACGCAGGATTGGCAGGCAGCAGCAGCCGAACACAACCGATATGCCGGTCACACAGAGGACACGTCCCGGCTGGCGTCCTCCGCGTTCTCGGCGGCTCGGCGTTCTCGGCGGCTCGGCGGCTCGGCGTTGAGAAAAACAAATACGCAGGAAGGATGACCGTCCGGTGCATCGTCCGGACCAGAAGCCGCAATCGCCCCCCGCATCCTGAAAGAAGCGCCGGAGATCGCCCGGTTGCAACCTGAAATTGCACCGATGCCGGTGGATACCACCGCCGCGCCCGATGGAGAGGTTTGATGGAACATAAGAATGGCTTTCCGCTCGTAACGCTTGGAAACCTACTTACAAAATCGGAAGCCTGGATCGAGCTTGACCCGACAGCCCGCTATCGGGAAGTAACGGTGCGTCTGTGGGGAAATGGCGTGGTGCTCCGGCACGAGGTTGCCGGTTCGGAGATTGCTGCCGGCCGACGGCTACAGGTGCATACCGATCAATTCATCATCTCCCGGATTGATGCCCGCCACGGTGCTTCCGGGCTGATCCCGCCGGAACTTAACGGAGCCGTGGTCAGCAGTGATTTTCCCGTCTTCGCGCTCGACGAGGGGTTAATCCTGCCACAGTTTCTTGGCTGGTTGAGCAAAACGCGCCAGTTTATTGACCTCTGCCTGGTTGCCAGCGAAGGCACCACCAACCGGGTACGCCTGCAAGAAAAACGCTTTCTCGCACTCGAAATCCCCCTTCCACCCCTGCCCGAACAGCGCCGCATCGTTGCGCGCATCGAAGCGCTGGCCGCGAAGATCACCGAGGCGCGCGGGCTGCGGCAGCAGGCGGTGGAGGAGGTGGAGGCATTGATGAACATGGCTAGCCGTCAAGTTATAGGGGAAATCCCTGGCAAACAATGGATTTCTTTAGATCGCTATGTGCAGAGCATAGAAAATGGAAAAAGTCCTGCCTGTGAGTCTCGTCCGGCTACTGCTGATGAATGGGGGGTTCTGAAAGTGGGTGCGGTTTCTTTCGGGTATTTTGAGGCTAATGAAAACAAAGCGCTTCCCATAAACGTTGAACCAAATTCTTACTATGAGGTAAGATCAGGTGACTTTCTGATGAGTCGTGCCAATACCACACAGCTTGTAGGGGCTTGCGCGATTGTGCAACATACGCGACCTAAGCTATTGCTTAGTGATAAGACTTTTCGCTTCGTTTTTTGTGAGAATATGCAAATAGAACCGCAATTCCTCAATTATGTTCTTAAATCACCTGCACTACGATCACAATTAGAGCAGGAGGCAACAGGTACATCACCTACCATGAAAAACATATCAAAGGAAAAAGTGTTAAATCTCCTAATCCCTGAGAAAGATCTCCCCGAACAGCGCCGCATCGTGGCCTACCTGGATGGCCTGCAGGCAAAAGTAGACGCAGTCAGGCAACTCCAGGCCGCGACCGCCGCCGAACTGGAGGCGCTGCTGCCCGCAGTGCTTGACCGCGCATTTCGGGGGGAGTTGTGAGGGGTTACGGGTTAGTGGATCTGGATTTAACCGTTAAACCGTTAACCCATCATGCCACGCATAGAGTGTTGAATAAACGAAGGATACCCAGACACTATGCCGGATAATCCAACGTACGCTATCACCACCCATCTCGACATCGTCTACCGGGTTGTTGCTGGAATTACCCTGCGACTCGATATCCTCCAGCCGGAGCCGCCGCCGCCGGAGCCGCTGCCGGTGGTGCTGTTTATTCAGGGTGGGGCATGGATGGAGGCCAACCGCAAACTCAACCTGACCGATTTCCTGGTCAGGCATGGCTTTGCCACCGTCAGTATTGACCATCGCCTCAGTCAACAGGCGCGTTTCCCCGCGCAGATCAGGGATGTAAAGGCGGCGGTGCGCTGGGTGCGGGCCAATGCTGCACACTATGGCTTCGACCCGGAACGCGTCGGCGTCTGGGGTATCTCGTCGGGGGGGCATCTGGCGGCGCTGCTGGGTACTGCGGCCGGTGTCACCGATTGGGAAGATGCCGACGACGCTCCCGGTGTGAGCAGTGCTGTCCGGACCGTGGTGGATCTGTCCGGTCCCACCGATTTCCTGCAGATGGGCGGCTTCCACGATCAGCCCGACGCACCCGAAGCGCAGTTGCTCGGCGGTCCCATCCAGAGCCGGGTTGACCAGGTGCGGCAGGCCAACCCGATCAGTTATATTCGCGGGAATGAACCGCCATTCCTGATCCTGCATGGCGACCAGGATGATATTGTTCCGATTGGGCAGTCGGAGTTGTTGTACCAGGCGCTCAAGGCCGCGGGGAATGATATCACCTTTGTGCCGCTGGTGGGCGAGGGGCATTTCTTCAGCGAAGCAGGGTTGGCGCAGATCCGGCACCTGATTCCGGCATTCTTCCGGCGGTGTCTGGCGTAGGGCGCAGCGTCAGCCGGGTATAATAAAATAAAGTGTTACCAGGAAGGAGACCCCTGTGACAACACCTGTAACCCTTGATCAGGCACTCGCCATAGCGCGGCAACTCTCACCGTCCGACCGCGCCCGCCTCGTATCGCAACTTGTCACCGAGTTAGCCGACTTGCGCGAATCGTCGGAGACAGAGAGCAGTGCAACGAATGCCTGGACAAGGCTTGAGAGCTTCTGGCAGTCGATCGAAGCGCCTGGCCCGGCAGTCCTCAGCGCGACGGAGCAACTCCTGGAAGACCGCCGCGCGCGTCAGGAGACATTGGAGGGGAGCGATCATGTTCACTCTTGATGCCGGCGTCTTTCTGAGACGGGCCAGCCCAAACGACCCGGATTACGCCGTATGTCGCGATCTCTTTGAAACTATCCAGGCGCGCACTATTGCACTGTACGAGCCGTGGCTGGTACTGCCGGAAGTAGCTGGAGCAGTGAGTCGTATTTTTCGTGACCCGATGCGTGGACGGGTCTATGCCGATCTTCTACGAGACTTGCCCAACATTACCTATGTACCACTTGATGCAGCCTTTAATGGTACTCTTTTTATCTTTATTCACAAACATGTTGCGCTTCGTGCAACATGTTTGTGAAGAAGATCTGATCTCTTCCGCCTGTCGGAGGCGAAACCGGTTTTGCACCTGGTTTCACGTCTGGTGTGAGCACCCACCGCGTAACTCGTGTCAAGTAGAGGCTTGCGGTAGGGACGCGCAAAAGCGCGTCCCCAGCCGGCCCTGATGCAGGCAACCCCTTCCTGACCGGCAGGATGCCTGGATCACGATTGACTCCCGCAGTTCGCTGCATTCTTTGTGATACAATGAACATACCGCAATTTGTTCTATTTGAAATAGCACGAAGAGGACTGCATGGGAACGATCCGTTGGATTCACGCCACTTTTGGGGAGATGATTCTGCCACTCTTGATTGTGATTGCAGCCATCTGGTTTACGGTCACCTGGAAACCGGACCGGCAACGCACGCTGCCCGCGCGCATCTTCCCGATCCTGGTTGATATTCAGTTTGTGCTGGGGTTGATCTACTGGATCTATGGCATTGCGATTGGTCTGGGGGGGTTGTATCTGGGCTTTCCCTTTATCCTGCACCCGATTCTGGGCTTGCTGGCGGTCGGCGTGGCGCATCTCGCGGTGCGTCCCGGCGGCCCGTTCAGCAACCTGGGCCGCTGGCGACCGCTGGCAGCGCTGGGCTTGCTGCTGGTAATTGTGCTGGGCGCGGTGGTGATTAGCACGTCAATATGAGATCCGCATCACGCCAACCGGCAGATTACCGGCCGTCTCGGCAGAGCATACCCGGCCATGCGCTACGCACCAACTGGTACTGGTAGCCGTAACCGGTCTGTTGAGCGTGAGCAGCATTGCCCTGAGTACC
Source organism: Chloroflexaceae bacterium (assembly GCA_034437035.1). GTDB lineage: Bacteria > Chloroflexota > Chloroflexia > Chloroflexales > Chloroflexaceae > CAKZQX01. The sequence continues at coordinate 24,651 of DAOTUI010000246.1, read as the reverse complement.
CTGCCGGCGTTCATCCGCTACCAGGGGCCATTCTCGCTGCTCAACCTCACTATCTCCGAGTTGGGCCGGGCCGGCGTCTCGCCCTGGGCCGGGGCAATGGTAGCCTGATTGCGGGTGGCGTATGCCTGGCAGCTTTCACGCTGGGACTGGGGGCTCTGCTGCACGGCTGGTGCGGAGCGCTGTTGCTGCTGCTCGGTGGAATCACCGGGATTGCGGTGGTACTCGTCGGCGTATTTCCCGTGGATCACCCACTGCATCAGGTGGTTGGTCCGGCCGCGTTCCTGGCGGGCCTGCTCAGTTGCGGCCTCTTCACCGTGTCGCTTATGAGCATGCCGCTGCTCCTGCCCGACGGGATGAACCAGATCTTTGCCGCCCCCGATGCCGCCGGCCGTCCGGCGGTCTGGGTGGTTGCAATCGCCGAGTGGCCGGCGTTGTGGGCCGTGCTGCTCTGGGTCGGGAGCGTTGCGGGGTATGCGGGGTATGTCATACTCCGGCGCACCTCTCCGGCTGGAAATACCGGCGAAAGGGGAGGCAGGGAGCAGACGATGACCTGGACAGCAGACACCGGTTTTCACCCGTCCTATCACAGCTCCAGACCAGTGGCTGCACTGGCCCCTTTTGTGGACATAATCTGGCTCCACGAGAGCTATGCGCCGTCCAGCCAGGCCGAGCGGATCCTGCCGACCGGCACGGTGGAACTGGTCATCAACCTGCGTGGCGGGGTGTTGCGCGTGGCTGATGGGCACCACCCGCAGCGTTTCCAATCCTTTCATGGTGCGGTTGTCTGTGGCCCACATGCTACGAGCTTTGCCATCGACACGTCACAGCCGGCAGCACTGCTTGGCCTGCACTTCAAGCCTGGTGGCGCATTCCCCTTCTTCCCGGTTCCAGCGGAGGAACTGCACAACCGGCATGTGGCATTATCCGATCTCTGGGGAGCGGGGGCCGCCGAGTTGCTTGAGCAGTTATCCGCTGCCCCAACCGTGCCGGCAGCATTCCGCATAGTTGAACAGGCGTTACCGGCGCAGGCAACCCGGCCGCTTGCGCTCCACCCGGCGGTAGCATTCGCGCTACACGCATTGCAGAGCGGAGCGCATCCGCCCACCATCGCCGCCGTTACCGACCAGATTGGGCTGAGTTCGCGCCGGTTCAGCCGGCTTTTCCGGGAGCAGGTTGGCCTGACGCCCAAGCGGTTCAGTCGGGTACAGCGTTTCCAGTCCGTGCTGGGCCACATCCAGACGGCACACCAGGTACACTGGGCCGATGTAGCGCTGGCCTGTGGCTACTTCGATCAGGCCCACTTTGTCCACGACTTCCGCGCGTTCTCCGGCTTCACGCCCCTGCAATACCTCGAGCAGCGCACCAGCCGGCGCAACCATCTTGCGCTGGGCAGATGAGGTCACTTTTTTACAAGACGGGGTCGTCCTCCCTGGGTTACAATCAGCGATAGTGGCAAGCGATTGATACACCCAGGAGGATATCCCATGGCCGCAACCACACAGCCTGGCCCGGCGCGCGCCGGCTTTCACACGATCACGCCCTATCTCGTCACGCAGGATCTCGACCGATTGATTGCCTTTGTCCAGCAGGTTTTCGCTGCAACCGAAACGCTACGCATGCAGGGGGCTGCCGGCGGCACCCATGTCGAGGTGCGGATCGGTGACTCGATGCTGATGATCGGCGGCGGCACCGGGGAAGCCATGCCCGCCGCGCTGTACGTCTATGTTGAAGATGTTGATGCCGTTTATCAGCGGGCGCTTGCGGCGGGGGCGACCACGCTGATGGAACCGTCCGATGAGGCGGATGGTGATCGGCGCGGCGGTGTGCAAGATTTCTGCGGCAACCAGTGGTTTATTGCGCGCCACGTCGGAAGTGCGCGCTGAGTGCGCGTGTTCATTGCTCCGCATCTGCGGCATAGCGGCGCAGCAGGGCGGCAGCTTCCTGCTGCACCGCTGCGCGCAGTTCTGCCGAGTTCACCACCTCAACCAGCGATCCGCAGCCAAGCATATAAAAACAGGCCGCCTCCAGACTGTCGAAGGCGAGATCAATCTGCAGCCGGCCATCCGGCTCAGTTGTGGTGGGCAGGTCGGCCGGCAGGCTGAGTACCTGCCGCAGGATAGGGAAGAACTCCGGTTGCACGCGGACGGTTGCCCCGTAACATTGCATCTGCGCGATGAACTGGTCGCGCAACGTATGCCATGCTGCGGCAAGATCGAAGTCTGCCGGCCGGGTAAAGATCGTACCCGCCGGCACCATCTGCTGAACACGCCCCACGCGAAATACGCGCAACCCGGCTGCTGTAGCGCCTACCAGGTACCAGACGCCCGCCTGCACCACCAGGCCATACGGCGCAACCCGGCGGGTGCTGGTGGTGCCGGCGCCGCGGGTGTAAGTAAGCTGCACCTCCTGGTCATGCCAGACCGCCTGCTGCAGCGGTTCAAGCCAGGGCAGCGGCTCACCCGTTTGAAACCAGCCCCCCGCTTCAATATGCAGTCGCCGGGCAATCTGGGCCGCATCCTGGTGCGCGCCCGGCAACGCCGCGCTCAGCTTGCGTAGCGCCTGCTGGAGGGCATCGCCAAGCGCAACCTCGCCAAGCGTATCGCTCATGCCGAGAACCGTGAGCGCGCCCAGTTCATGCGCGTTCAGCGGCGGTATCTGGGCGCGGTAGCCTGCGACCAGTCGCCAGCCACCGCGCCGCCCACGTTCGGCATAGACCGGGATGCCGGCGGCTGCGAGGGCTTCCAGGTCGCGGTGGATCGTCCGGGGCGAGACAGCGAGACGCTCCGCCAGCGCGGGTGTGGTCAACCGCTCATGCGCGTGCAGCAGCAGCAGGATGGTCAGCAAGCGGTCAGCGCGCATAGGTCTCCTTATCAGGCTTTGCATCGGGTCAAACGTCCGGTTTGGTCATCCACCGCGTAACTTCTGATGCCAGGCAGCATGGTCCCTGGGACTATGGGGCTATGATAGCAGAAAAACATGACACAGGATGGCATGGTTTGTCGGCTATGCTGGAAATATCAGGAACATAACTCAATGTGATGAGCAATGAGGAGGGATGATCTATGCAGACCAGCGGCTTTTTCCCGGTGTTGATCGCCGACGATCCGGATGCGACCCGCACTTTTTACACGACCTACCTGGGCTTTCAGGTCGTCTTCGCCAACGAGTGGTATCTGCACATGGTGAATGACAGCGGCGTACAACTGGGCTTTCTGCGCCCCAATCAGCCAACCCAGCCCGAATTTCTACAGAGCGGCTACCCGGGCCGCGGGGTGCTCTACACGCTTGAAGTGGCCGACGCGGCCGCAGCCTACGCGCAGTTGCGCGCCCAGGGTGTGCCGTTGCTGCTCGACTTACGCGATGAGCCGTGGGGGCAACGCCACTGCATCATCCAGGACCCCAACGGGTTGCCTATCGACATTGTGCAGAGCATCCCACCCGATCCGGAGTATGCCCGGCACTATCTCAATAACGCCACGGTTGATGGATAAAAAAAGGAAGACAGGAGGAATTGAGAGATGAACACCGCAACGGATGCCCCCAACAGCCTGATGCGGGAAATTTACCCGGTGTTGCAACTTATTCAACCCCTGCGGGAGCAGTTGCTTGAACTGCTGACCGACGACGATCTGGCCTTTGCGCTGCCGGGTAATCCCACGCTGGGGAGCCTCTGCCGCGAGATGGGTGAAGTGCAGACCCAGTACATTCAGTCGTTCCGCACCTTTACCATGGTGAACAGCCCGCACACCGACAGACCGGACGTAGCGCAACAGGTTGCAGCACTGGCCGCCTGGTACCGCACCCTGGACCAGGAACTGGCAGCGACGCTGGCCGCACTCGCGGAAGCCGACATTCATGAGCGGGTCATTGAGCGCCCCGGCTTTGCGGTGCCGCCGATCATCAATCTGCACATCTACCGCGAGGCGCTCTTTATCTTCTACGGCAAAATGACCGTGTATCTGAACGCCCTCGGCAAGCCGCTGTCACCGCAGTGGGCCACCTGGATTGGCTAGTGGCGGGGTCAGGACGCAATAACGGCCGCAGTCGGAAAGCTCCGGTTGCGACCGTCTCTGTTTTGGCGAGTGATGCCGGTGTTACCCTGGGTTACATGCCTTTGTGCAGAATATCACTCAGCGAGACAACGCCCATCAGGCGATCCTTGATCACTGGAGCGCGATGGATATGCAGATTGGCAAACAACCGTGCAATATACTCCACATCAAGGTCAGGATTAACCACCACACACGGCTTGGTCATAATCTCATGCACATAGACTTCACGCGGATTTTTCTCGTAGGCCACAACTTTGTAACCAATATCAGCATCAGTTACAATGCCATACGCATCATTATCATTTGCCCGGTCCACAATCAGCGCATGCAACCCGCGCTCTTTCATCAGACGAACGGCCTCGGCAACCGTGGCACTGGACTGAATGGTGACGACGTCGGTGGTCATAATGTCTTTGGCTGTAGGCATTGGTCTACCTCCTCTGGTAAATGTAGCTGCACCCCTTCGCAGCTACGCCCCTCACGCAGCTTGCCCGGACAAGTGTATTCTGTACAGATTGTCACAAGTAGGCCTATTCTACTACAACTTTGCGGCTGGGACAAAATTTGGCTCACAGGTTTTGCGCTTCCGGCTTGCCATAATAGATTACTTCCTTCCAGACCGCCGTCACATTATCCGCGAAGATGACAATCAGGTCTTTGGGCTCACCCTGATCAAGCGCGTAGCGCACCGCTTCCTGTTCATTCAGTATGGTAGTAATGCGCTCGGCCGGCATCCCGGCCGCCTGGGCCGACTCGCGCAGTATGCCGGCAACTTCAGCTTCGGCGCGACCGCGCAGGTCATCATCCTCTTTCACAATCATGCAGTCAAACATTCCGGCCATGGTTGTGCCTGCCTGGCGAATATCTTCGTCGCGCCGGTCGCCGGGCGCGCCGACCACGCCGATCAGCCGGTTATGATTCGGGCGCATGCCTTGCAGCATCTCGCGCATGGCAGCAAAGGCGGCCGGGTTGTGCCCATAGTCCACAATGACGCGGAAGGGATGCTCGTCAAAGACATTCAGCCGCCCCGGCGACTGGTAGAAGCTCGGTGAGAAGGTGCGCAGCCCCTGCTTGATATTCTCGATACTCACGCCCCGCGCATAGGCTATCGCGGTCGCCGCCAGTGCGTTGGCGACATTATGCCGCGCCCGCCCCTCAAGGGTCGCGGGGATCAGATGCGTCCAGAGCAGGGGGATATACTGCTCGGCATCATAGATCGCTATCATCTCGCCATGCGCGCCCGACTGGAGCAGGACGGCGGTGCCGTCCTGCTCGATATGCGTTTTCAGCACCTCGTTGCTCTCCTGGTCGCCATACATGCTCCAGTAGACAATCCGGCCCCTCGCCCGCTTTGCCATTCTCACCACCAGCGGATCATCGGCATTGAGCACGCTGGTACCGTCATCGCGGACAATCTCAACCACCAGCGATTTAACCTCCGCCAGTTGTTCCACCGTGTCGATGCCATATAGCCCCAGATGATCATTGCTGATGTTGAGCACCGCACCGACATCACAGCGATCAAAGCCGATGCCCTCGCGCAATATCCCACCGCGCGCCGTCTCCAGCACCGCGGCATCGGCAGTCGGGTCTTTCAGCACCATGCGTGCGCTCCAGGGGCCGGTCATATCCCCCTTGAGATAAAGTTGCCCGTCGATGTAGATGCCATCGGTGGTGGTCAGGCCCACCCGCTCGCCATGCATCTTTAGAATATGCGCCACCATGCGGGCTGTGGTTGTCTTACCGTTGGTACCGGTGATCGAGATAATCGGAATACGAGCCGGTGCGCGCGGCGGAAAGAGCATCTGAATAACCGGTTTGGCGACATTGCGCGGCTTGCCCGTGCTTGGCTGGAGATGCATGCGGAAGCCGGGCCCGGCGTTGACCTCGACAATGCCGCCGCCCACCTCGCGCAGCGGCTGGCGAATATCCGGGGTGATAATGTCAACACCAGCGACATCCAGGCCAATCACCATTGCCGCCCGCCGGGCAATCTCGCGCGTCTCGTAGTGAATCTCCGTGGTACGGTCAATGGCGGTACCGCCGGTCGAGAGGTTGGCTGTGCTGCTGAGAAAGAAGATCTCCCCCGGCACCGGCACCGTGTCCAGCGTGTATCCGGCACGCTCCAGCAACACTCTGGTCTGGTGCGAGATAGTAATCCGCGTCAGCACCTTCTCATGCCCAAACCCACGCCGGGGATCACGGTTGACCTCCTCCACCAGTTCGGCGATGGTCTGCTTGCCGTTGCCTACGACATGCGCCGGGACGCGCTCGGCCACGGCGACCACCCGGTTGTTGATCACCAGCACCCGGTAGTCTTTGCCCGGCAGAAAGGTCTCGATCAATACCCGGCGGTTATACTCGGCGGCAATCTCGTAACCCCAGCGTATCTCGTCCATGCTGTTCAGATTGAGCGAGACGCCGCGCCCATGACTGACATCCAGTGGTTTCGTCACCAGCGGAAAGCCTAATTCCACGGCAGCCGCCAGTGCTGCATCGACGCTCTGCACCAACTGCTGGCGCGGGGTGGGGATGCCGACATCATCCAGGAGCCGGATGGTCAATTCTTTATCGCTAGCCGTCTCCACCGCAATGCTGCTCGTGCGGCTGGTAACGCCGGCACGAATGCGCTTCTGGTATTTGCCATAGCCCAGTTGCACCAGGCTGGAGTCGTCCAGCCGGATCGCCGGGATATCGCGCCGACGCGCCTCCTCCACCAGCGCTGCGGTTGTCGGACCCAGGACAATATCCTGTGACCGGGCAATTAGCGCATCGCGCTCGCGGGTAAAGTCAAACTCGAATCGCTCCGCCTCCGGCATAGCGCTGGGCAGTTCCGGCGGGAAGAGACTGCGCACCAGTTGGAGAGCCAGTTCGCCCGCTTCCAGGCCCACACGCTCTTCCAGATAGCTGTAGACCACATAGTAGACCCCCGGTTGGTCCGGAACCGAGCGGGTCTTCCCCCGGGAAACCGGCGTGCCCGCCAGGCATTGCAACTCGATGGCGATATGCTCGACGATATGGCCCATCCAGGTACCCTCCTGTAACCGCCGGATGAAGCCCCCCGCCTCGCCATAGGAACAGCCATGCTCATCCAGAGTAGGAATCAATGTAACCAGACGGTCGGTAAAGCCGTGCAGTTTACTGGATGGATACTCCTCTAACTCCTCCAGATCGAGCGTTATCCGAATCATCGGACCATAGCCATAGAGATTAGGACCACGATAGACACGCGTCTCAAGCACCTGCATAACTTCAACTTCCTCCAGGAGACAGGGGATCATAGCGGACCATAGCGCGGTGCAGGTTGGTCCTGTGCCCCGTAACCGGTAATCTGTTACCTGCACCTAAATTCCTTCGCCGCCGATCCCTTCCGTCTCCGGGGGGATGGGCAGCGGTATTGTCGGCAACCAGGGTACCCGCGAGTTGATGTTGTAGTGATAGCCACTGGACAGCACATGCAGGCGCATACCAAAAATCGTCAGCGGCGCATTTTCGGGGACGCGGTGGATGTCGGTATAGGTCATATCGGTACCATCGACAACCATCACTGAACCCCGCCCCAGCACTGTCAGTAAACCCTGGGCATTTATCTCAATCGCGGTATCCTCATCCAGCCCCACCCCCAGCAGATCGGGGTTGTGCGCAACCGCGGTCATCAGGCGGCCGGCGCGACCACGCGCACCAAAGTGCTGGTCGATCACCACGCCGCTAATCAGACCCAGACCGGGGGCAAACTGCATCATTGATTTGCGCGGAGGAATACCACTAGCGCCGTAGGCCATCATATGCTCGGCAGCGGCTGACGCGCCCGCGCTGGTACCACCGACGACACACCCGGCCAGATGCCGCCGGCGGATACGCTGCGCAACCGGGGTGCCCCCCAGGACGGCCGTAAGCTTGAGCTGATCGCCACCGGTGATGAAGATACCACTGGCCGCATCGAGTTGATGAAGCGGTTCGATCCGCTGGGCATGCACGCGCTCGTGAACCGGCAATAGATCAACGTGGGCAACATCAAGCGCCGTAAACAGGGCCATGTAGCGCTGCCCGACCAACTCTTGAAATGACGAAGCGGTAGCCACGACTGTAATCCGCGCCTGTTTTCCACCCGCAAGCTGGGCAAAACGGCTAAGAATAGTCCGGCTACCGACCTTATCTTCTGCACCGCCAATTAGCAGTAATGGGCCACGCTCAACCTCCACAGACGAATCCGCGCCCCCTATTCCACAGCATCAATAACACGTTGAAACACTTCAAACGATTGAAACCCGACCAGGCGTTGACCATTGATTTCAAACACCGGCTGCATGGTAATCCCCCGCGACCGCTGTTCCGCATCCAGTGCCTGCACCAGCGCCTGCATCTCACCGGCATCCATACAGGCATTAAACGCCGGCAAATCCAGTTGCAACTCGGCGGCATACTGCCCCATCAGATCGCGCAGTGCTGCGCCTTCAACCCTCCAGAGGGCATCCTGCCGCTCAAAGAGCAACTGATGCATCGGCCGGAACTGATCCTGCTGCGCCGCACAGAACGCCGCCTCGGATGTACGCAACGAACGCTCGCCATGGTTTAGTACGGGCCGAAAGACCAACCGTACTCGACCGGGACGCACATAGTTCTCGATAATATCCGGTTCGACCGCTAACACGTAGCGGCGGCAGACCGGTCAAAGGAAGTCACTATAGTCAATCATCTCTACGTCGGCATCGGCGGCTCCCAGTGCGGGCGCGCCTGCCTCAGTGAAACCCTGCGGCATACCATCGTAGGTGCTGACCACTTCCGTTGCCGTCGGTATGACCACTGTTGCCGTGGGCGGAACGTCCGTTGGTGCTGCCATCGTTGCCGTGGCCGGCACAGCCGTATCGGTGGCCGGCACAGCCGTATCGGTGGCCGGCACAGTCGTATCAGTGGGCACGCGGGCGATGGTCGCCGTTGCGTCAACGGCAGTGGTCGAGGTAGGCGCAACCGCTAACGGTTCTGTGGGAGCACAGGCCGCCGGCAAGAGCAGCAGCACCAGGATGCTCTGTCGTACATAGACAACGAAATCGCTATGCAATCTACTGAATCCTTCCGCATTACAACCGGTAACAACTCGCCGGATCGCAACCAATCAACCGGTCTACTCCGGCTCTCAAGTATAGACTTTTCACCAGAGACCGCCGCTCCAGAAACCATGTCCCGCACCAGGACGGTCAGCGGACGCGCAGAAGCGCGTCCCTACCACAAGAGCCTACACCTGAGAGCTACTCCGGTGGCACGCATGGCGGCGGCGCGGTCAGCCAGGGCTCGTAAGCAATATTATCGCCGACCGAGTCACCGCGCCCCAGCGGGTTAAACTGCGGGTCATACGGCCCGGTGGGATCACCCCACCAGTTATTGGTCATATCCAGTTCAACCTCGCTTGTCGCGCCACGCCCGATCCCAAACTCCAGGTAAATCGGAATAATTGGCGGTGTGTGGTTGTCAATGAAGTTATCCGTTACACTCAGGCGGGGTAGACCGGGCACCTGTTCCGTCTGCGTACGAATACTCAGCCCCAGGTTCCCCTCGATCAGCGTGTTGCACGCAACCGTACCATAGAGGCTACCATTGGTTGACAGCAAGAGATTACTCCCCAGCTCATTCCCCCGGATCAGATTGGACTGAATATCCAGGTTGAGCACATCCAGCGTGCTCGTGCTGCTGAGACGCACAACCGGCGCGCCTTCGCTCTGGCGATTTCCTCCGATCCGATTGCCGATCATTGTCACGAAATTGCCGATCGTATAAACGGCATCAACCGCCGCGCCATAGGGCAGATCATTGCCGGCAATCTGGCTCTCGCGCACCTCAAGTTTACTATCGGTGACGAGTATAGTACCACCATTATCATAAATCTGCGACTGCCGGATCGCCAGTTCGCTGTTGCGCTCACTGGTCAGCAGCGTGCCACCGGCACCCCCGCCGGTTAACTCGGTATGTTCCAGCACAATGGTACTGTTGGGGCGACCAAAGATCGCTTCCCAGCGGGCACCGGTGTCCGACACAAAGCGGACAGGCCGGCCCGGCGCACCCAGCGCCAGCAACTGCGCGCCGTCAACAAAGATGGCGACCCCAACACCCAGGCGTATTTCCACCCCTGGCTCGATAATCAGGGTTGAACCGGGGGCCAGTTGGACATCACGCGATAAGATAACCGGACTCTGCGCACTTGACCAGCGGATCTCGCCGGCCAGCACATCCACCGGGATCGGCGTGGGCAGCGGCGTAACCGGTACCACCGGGGCACCTGGTTCACCAGGCACAACCGGCTGACCGGGGACAACCGGAGTAGCGCCATCCACAGGTTGACCGGTTGGCTCCGTCACCGGCGGCCCACCGGGGTCTTCCGGTTGCACGGGTGCGGGCCGGGTCGGGTCCGGCTCCTCGCTCAGATCCTGTGTCGCTGTCGGGCGCGGCGGCGACGTCGGCGGTGGTGGTGAAGTTGGACGCGGCGGCGACGTCGGTTGCGGTGGCGAAGTCGGCTGCGGCGCGGGATAGCCCGCATCCGGTGTGGACGTTGCGGTTGGCCGGGGTGTTGGCGTCGTTCGCACGGGCGCAAAGGTTGGCAACGTTGTACCATCACCCTGGGGCGTGGCATCCTCTGCATCGGGCGTCTGGCCGGGAGCGGGATAGCCGGTCTCTTCCGCTTCCGGGCCGCCGGGTGAGGGATACGGAGCCGTGCCGGTCCCGGTTGGACTGGGTGTTCCTGGCCCAACGATACCGGGGGTACCGGTTGTGGTCATCTGGGCAGTCGCCGTTATCGCTATTGCGGTTTTTATTCCGGCCGTTTCCGCCAGAGCCGTTTCGGCCACAACCGTTTCCGCTATCTGTTGCGCGACCTGTTCTTCATCCCCAACCGGGAATAAGAAGGTCAGAATAACCGCCAGGATAAGAAAGGTCAGCGCTCCCAGCAGCACCAGCATATCGCGGCTAATGCGGAGTGAACCGATCCGTATTGCACGATCGTCCTGATCCTGATCAAGCTCATCGTCATCGAGATCAGGATCTTGCAAATCGTCATCATCTTGTCGCAAGGCGCTCTCCTTCGACGTGATAACCGTTGTAATAACCGTTCACAGTGGGTCTTATCATAAAGGCAGAGTGGCGGGAATGCAAGCGTCCACACCGGATGTATGCAAATTGTCATCTCGGTTACACGCGTTACGCGGTTGACATTCAAACCGGACATTTGACCAGATGGAAGCCGGATTCGCCTGCGGCAGCGTGGTACGTTTTTATCTTTTTCACGAATATTTGGCTCTCCGAGCCAAATATTCGTGAAATAACAGGAGTTACGCGGTACGCATTCAAACGGACCGTTTGCGCTCGATAACGGCGTATTTCGCCTGCGGCAGCATGGTACGTTTTTGTCTTATTCCGGAACATGTGGCTCGGAGCGCCACATGTTCCGGAACAAGCATGTTCCATTCCACCCTGCCGGAGGCGAATCGGGCCAGTTGTCCCGGCAGACGCCTGGTTTGGAACCGACCGCGTAACTCCTGTGAAATAAGGATGGTTTCTTCCGCCCTGCCGGAGGCGAAATGTCCTTCCGGGTTCGGGACTGCGTAACACATGTCGGGTACAGGTGTTACGTGGTGCGGACTGTTCGGGCCGCATGCTAGACGCAAAAGCCGGTTTCGCCTACGGTCGCTATGGTACTCTTTTTTCTTTTTCATAAAAAATTTGCACAAAATGCAAATTTTTTATGAAAAAGATCTGGCTTCTTCTGTCTTGCCGAAGGCACTATCCACTGTCAAAAACAGGATTGCGTAATGCATGTCGGCACTGGTCGTTTCGCGTTGTTCGCTCATTTCGCGTTGTTCGTGGTCCAAACCCTGACCGCGTAAGTCGTATCATTAAAAAATGATGAGCGCTTCCACCCTACCGCAGGCACCTGCTGTTGCAGACGATGCACGCAATGCAGTTTCGCCCGGTTTGTCTGGGGCTATCGAGAATATTGCACCTATGGATTCAATGCCTCAGTTGTGCTGGTCACCAGGTAGATGACCCGTTCACCGATGTTGGTTGCTCGATCCGCAACCCGTTCCAACACATGCACCACATCCAGCATATCGATCACTGCTTCGATTTTTTGGGCATCGGCATGGGCGATGACAATCAGTTCGCTGCGCAGGCGATCCTCCAGCATATCGACCCGCTCATCATCAATACTGAGGCTGCGGGCCATGTCGGCATCCTGATGCAGAAATGCATCCAGACTGGTATGCAGCATTTTTTGCGATATTGTCGCCATCTCATACAGGGCCGGCGGTGGTGTCACCAGCATAGGGCGGCGTGTCGCCCGCCGAATGCGCCGGGCAATACCACAGGCATAGTCGCCGATACGTTCCAACTCGGTGGCAACCGCCATCACAGTCCCCAGCAACCGTAGATCGGTGGCGACCGGCTGTTGCAGTGCCATCAACCGATAGACCTCTTCCTCGGCGGCATGTTGAGCATCGTCAATCCGGGCATCGTCGTGCAGAATCTGCGCGGCGGCGATGGTATCCCAGGTTTCAAGGCTTCGCACGGAACGATCCAATGCATATTCGACCATACTGCCGAGACGCAGCAGATCATCACGAAGCGAACCCATCTGGCGGGAAAAGCGTTCGCGCATGGCATTTCCTCCTCTTTGAGTACGAGCCTGCGGCTGTCACTTGCTAACAGGCAGCACCAACTATTCCATGGATGTGTAGTATGTTAAAGAAACAGAATACCATAAATAGCGGGGTTTTGGTAGCGATTTTCCGGCAATTTGCATAACAGCGGTGGGAGTCCGGACCACGAACAATACGACATGAGCGAAACCCGCGAAACGACCAGTGCTGATATGGATCAGGCGATCCCGCGTTTGGCGGGGGATATCGCCTCCGGCAGGGCGGAAGATTCCCTCAAAGACGAAGCGGGCTTCCATCAGGTGAAACGTCCAGGTTGCATGTCAACCGCGTAGTCCTGTTATATGTGAGCGGGAGCACGGGCCTCCTGTCCATAACCGGCGCTGTCATCAAATTGCAATGTGCAAATCCGGATAGATCTGGTATGATAGTGCCGGCAGAAGAAGTGCAACGAGAAGACGGAACGACGGCCCCGGGCAGAATGCCCGGGGTTGTCGTATTTCAGGTCAGTACCCCGGCAAAGCGCCAGGTTGCCGGGCGCAACCGGCCAAAAGCCCGGTAGGTTGCCGTCAGGGTCAGCTCGTACGCTCCATCAAACTGCGCCGCCAGCGGAATTGTGCCACTGGTCAGTTCCGCGCACACGGTCAGGCTGCCATGCGCACCATTCGCCGCCCGCAGATCAACAATGACATTGACCGGGCGCACTCCCGGCGTGTACGCCCAGATGACATGGGCATACCAGAAGCCATCCTGGTAGACCGAGGCGACGCGCGCCCGGCGCACACCGGCCGGACGCAGCCGCAGGTAGGTCAACACCGCCCCGATTAGTCCTCCTGCTCCGTACAACAAAACGTGTCGTAACTTCATTGTTCTCCGTAGTCCGTAGTCCGTATCACGCTTCACGTCACGGTAGCGCGTACAGGCGCCGATAGGCACCATAGTAGCCATACACCAACCGGACATAGTGCCGCGTCTCGGGATAATCGATCCCCTGCATGTAGAGGTCCGGGTCAGTGACGGTGGTGCCGTTTGCCCAGCGCTGCGCATTGCCTGGCCCGCCGTTGTAGGCCGCCAACCCACCGTGGATGCTGCCTCCCATGTTCTGGATCTGCTGCCCGATGTAAAATGTTCCGAAGCGCACACTGACATGCGGATGGTAGAGATCATCCGGATGAAAATCGGCAACCGCCAGCCGTTGCGCGATTCCCTGCCCGGTGGCGGGCATCACCTGGGCCAGCCCGCGCGCACCTACCCAGGAGGTTGCGCCCGGATTAAACAGGCTCTCCTGCCGCATCAAGGCATAGAATAGCCGGGGATCAACCTCCTGTTCCCGCGACTCGCTCAGCACCAGATCAACGTAGGGTGCTGGAAAGATCAGGCGGCGTAGCGTCTCCGGCAGGGACGCGGCCAGGTCGGGTGCCAGGGCCGCCAGTTGCTCCGCCGTCTTGAGCGCGGTGTAGGTCTCTCCATGCAGATGGGCCTGCCGGGCCACCTGCATCAGCCCCAGCGGATCAGTGGTCCGCACTTCACGCGCGCTGTTCCACTCGGCCCGGGCTTCACTATCCATGCCGACGGCGCGCAACTCCACCGCGCGCTCGGCAAACCCACCATCGGATGCCGGCTGTTTTTCTGCTGCGTCATCCGGTTCTTCGGTCCAGTCCGCAATCCAGGCTTCCAGTTCCTGCCAGTTCTCGGCGGTTATCGGCGCGTCCAGCGTAAGGGTTGGCGTCATTGTCAGCGCTAACTCATCGGCCGCGCGGGCACCGTGATAGGTATCAGGGGCCGCGTTGTAGGCGCGTTCAAACAGGGCGTGCGCCTGGTCCATCTCGGCCTGCTTCTGGGCCGCCCGGGCCGCCCAGAATGCGCCTCGGGCCTGCTCCGCCCCCCGCTGGTTTTCGGCCAGCAGTTGCCAGACATACTGGGCCTCCCGCCACTGCTCCGCATAGAAGTAGGCCGACCCGACCGTGTGCAGGGCCGGCGGCGAAAGTTCGCTTTCGGGGTAGCGCTGGCCCAGTTCAAAGCGCACCTTCAGCGCCTCGTCGGTCTGCTCCAACCGATCAAGCAGTTGCGCCGCGCGGTCAAGGGCCACAGGGGCGCGGGGATCATCGGGGTAGCTGGCGGCATAGTTGCGGTACTTGTCGACGGCTTCCTGGGTCGCGCCGCTCTGTCCAACTGTCTGGATCCAGTCGAGCAGCGCCTGCCGCCCCGGTTCGCTGTCGGGACTGGCGCTACCCACGGCGGCCAGGGCGTCCATCGCCTCGGGAAACTGCCCCAGTCCGCGCAGAGTCAATCCGCGTAGCCGCTGCAACTCCAGCACCTCCGGACTTAATCCACCTTCCGCCGCCTGCGCCGCGGCAATCGCCGCATCAAAGAGCGGCAGCGCCTCCGCGTACAACTCGGCGGTGAAGAAGATGCGGGCCGCCGCGGCTGCCGAAAGGTCGGGATCACCCGCTGCAATCAGCTCGCGGGCCGCGTGGGTCGCCTCGGCGGTTGTGGGCGTCTGGGTGACAATCTCCAGCAGCCAGGCGCGTGCCTGATCCGACTGGCCCAACTCCTGCGCCAGATCGACCGCTTCGGCCAGGATAGTCGCCCGGTAGCCGGGATTCTCGGCCATCTCCAGCAGTTGCGTGTAGAGCTGAAGCGCCGCGCTACCCTGCCCCAGTTGGCGGCGCAACGCAATTGCCTTCTCATAACTGCCCGCGCGCTCGCTGTGGGCAATCGCGGCGGTTGCGCCATACTCGTAGAGTTGGGCCGCCGCCTCCAGTTGGTCCTGCGCCTGGTAGAGCGCCGCCTGCCGAATAGCGGCATAGGGCTCCAGCGGCGTGGCAAGTGCGCGATACTGGTCGTAGGTGGCGATGGCGTTGGTCCAGTCGCCCGCCTCCTCGTAGCCTCGCGCCAGCCAGAAGAGCGCCCGCGCCGTCAACTCATCCTGAATGCCCGCACCCAGCAGCGATTGAAAGGTTGTATTTGCCGAAGCCCAGTGGCCCCGGCGGGCGTAACTCTCGGCCAGGTAGTAGGTCGCCTGGCGGGTTTCATCCGCATCGGGATGCGCATTCAGCAGCGTGCTCAGATCCTGTGCCACCTGCTCTTCTCTGCCGACTTCCCGCGCCGATAACGCCCGCTCGATCAGGGCCGGGGCCGGCAGCGCTGTTGACGACGGCACCGGCGTTCCCGTGGTGGATATGTCGGCGCCTGGTCTACCGTCACGCTCAAGGCCGGGAGTCTCGCCGAGCGAGCAGGCCGCCAGGACGAGCAACAGCAGGTAGTAGACGCCCCGTTGAAATTGCGTTTGTAGAGCTTTCATATCAGGGGCATTTTACCACGCGCATCTTCGCTATGGCTTATGGCAACCTGATATTTTGGAGAAATGCGTAGATAAGGTTGGCGTTCGCTAATACTGCCGGTACTACTGGCGTGCGCCAATCTGCTCCAGCACCTGCGTCAGCACCGTGATACCGCGCTGATACTCGTCCAGGTCGATATGTTCGTCGGGTGTATGATCCAGGCGGGAGTCGCCGGGACCGTAGGCAACGATGGGGCAGCGCCAGGCCGGACCGACCACATTCATATCGGCGGTGCCGGTTTTGTGCAGAAAGCCCGGTTGCCCACCCGTCTGGCGGATCGCGCGCACAAACGCGCCCGCCAGCGGCGTCGTCCGTGGACTGCGGAAGGCGGGACAGGCGCCCTCAAAGGTCAGCGTGGCATCGTCCGCCAGGGTTTGCAACTCCTCGGCGAGGGTTGCGGGTTCAACATCTTCGGGCAGGCGCAGGCCAATGGTCGCCTCGGCCCAGTCGGTCAGGCCGTCGCCACCGCTGACCACCCGCCGCAGCGCGGGCATAAGCTGGTCAAACAGGCGCCGGCGGCCGGCGTTGTGAATGGCACAGCGATCCTGCACCGCTTCCCAGAATTCGACCAGCAGCTCGGGAGCTGCGCGCAGTTCGCCGGCACTGTGAGCCGCCGGTTGTTCGTGGCGGTAATGCACCAGCAGCCGCCCCTTGTAGCCCAGCGTGACGCGATCCCAGCCGCTCGGCTCGCCAATCACGCAGAAGTCGGGGGCATATTTATCTACAACATAGTGCGCGCCCCGGGAGGTTGCGGCTTCCTCCTCCACCGCCCCAACCAGCACCAGCCGGCAACTTAACGTCCCGGCCTGGTGGGCGCGGGCGGCCGCGCAGACGAAGGTGGCAAACGGTCCCTTGGCATCAACCGCGCCGCGTCCATACAACTGCCCCTGCTCGATCCGGAACGGCACTGCGCCGCCGATCGTGTCGATATGGCCCAGCAGCACCAGCAACGGCCCGGCTGTGCCCACCGTAGCAACCGCATTGCCCGCACTATCAACGCCGGCGGTAAAGCCCAGGTCGCTCATCTGCTCAACCAGGAAGGCGGCAACGGCGGCCTCTTCCCCCGACACGGAGGGAATCCGCACAAACTGTTCGAGAAAAGTTATCTCATCCATAATATTTGATCTCACTGCTCCAGGCGTTCTGGTTGCCAGTATACCCGCGCCCCGATACCTCGTCAACGCTTTGGTAACGGTTAGGGGTTACGGGTTAGGGGTTATGAAGGTTAAGCAAATAGTTTGGGTATGGGGTTTGGCAGCAAAACAGTGCATAGAATGCATCCTACTGCTGCTTGCCACCGTTAACCCGTAACCGTTAACCCATACACCCCTGGCACAGTTTGTGCAACGAAATACCCTGACCCTAACCGACAAGCAGATAGTCACACATTACCCGCACGACCAGAGCGGGGGGTGTGGAACGGAGGGAACACCCATGACGAAACAACGCCGCGATCCGGCAACCGACGCAGCGCTCAACGGCCCTGACGTTCCAATCGAAGAGAAAAAGGAAGAACTCGCGGGCAATGCCTCGCGTGATGATAAGGTCGGCTATATTCAGGAAGAAGATGTTGATAACCTGGGTGATCTGACACCCACGGAAATCTACGAGGGTGAGATCGAGGCCGGGGTTAACCCGGATCTGCCCGACGACCCCGAAAAGCATGCGCTTATGACGGAGCGGGAGATGCGCGCGGGCGAGACCGATGATGTCCAGGAGGCGATTGAGGAGGGGTATACCTACGTTCCACCCACCGATCCGCCAACGACCCCGAACGAACCGCGTGAGCCGCAGACGAGTGAGGTCGCCGGCGGGTTTGGCGGCTCTTCGCTGGATGAGCCCTACAATGCCCATCACCATAGCACCTTCCTTCCCGACGACGACGAGATGAGTGCGCGCGTACGCGATGCCATTCGCGCCGACAGCAGCACAACGCACTATGCCGACCGGATCATCATTGTGAGCCGGGGCAGTGTTGTCGCGCTGCAAGGCGTGGTCACCGATCTAACGGATGCGGAGAATCTGGTGGCGGTTGCTTCCTACGCCGAAGATGTGGAAGAGGTGCTCGATAAGCTGCAGGTTGAGACGCAGCGCTAACTATAGAAAGAACAGACAAACATAGAACAAAGAATAAACACGCTGTTTGATAGATATGCATTCGACGTACGTTGTGCTCTGTTCCTTTGTTCTATGTTTGCGATAGGGGAGGACTGAGGATTACGCACAACCGGCGTCCTCAGTTCTCCCCTACACGGGTTACGCGGTGGACGTTTGGACCACGAAAGCCACGAAATGAGCGAAAAACACAAACCTGCCGGCGTTTATTCAACACTCAACACTCAACACTCAACACTCAACACTCAGAACTAAAAAACCCCGACGACCAGCAGCACCAACCCCAGCACACCCAGCGCACCGCTGACATAGTAGAGGTTGCGCGATGAACCTGCCGCTGATTGCGCCAGTTCGCGCTCGGTTTTGCGGCTCACGAAGAAGTGCTGGTTGCTATCCTTCGGATGCTGCGCGATGATTGGCTGCCCCTGGAAATCTACGGCACATCCCAGGATGTAGACCTTTGTCCCCGGCAGCAGCGCCTTCTCAACATAGCGGTAGCCCAGCGTGCGCGACCGGCCCCGTCCCGAGGGGGCATCCTCGTAGCGGTCCGCCGTCTCAACCATATCCAGGTCGGCTCCTTCGGGATTGATCAGTACCCGCCCGGTGGCATCGCGCACCCAGAAGTTGACCCGCTGATCCTCCGACTCGACCGTTTCGCTGCCCCGCTCCATCCGGGTTTCGCGCTTGCCCTCGTCGTCCTCTTCGGTTACTTCATCCTCATACTCGCGCGTCACGGTGCGGGTGTAGCCTACGCATGCCCGGTTCGAGAGCGGGCCAGTCAGCGGCTCGTCTGCCTCAATCACGCCCTCAACCTCGCAGGGCTGGGCAAATGCCTCGGCGTCCAGGCTGGTCGTCACCTTCGTATGAACCTCGTTGAGCAGTTGTGCCGTGTAGGTGTCGGCGGCATTCATCGCGTGCAGCCGTCCCGCCTGATTGCGCGCCACAAAGAACAGCACCACCGCCACGACCAGCAGAATGACTCCAAAGATCGTCATCGTCTACCTCCATGTGCTAGAAAGCGAAAGCCGGAGCTTCCCGGTTCACGCCCGGTGATTGTTATTATAGGAAGAAGATCTTACCAGAGTGCGACACGCCGCCGAAGCAAACAACGCCTGGATTAGAGCAGACGGCATCTACTCTATCCCGGCGCACTTCTCGACCTGTCACCTGTCATTTGACGGGACATACGCGGCCACTGACCCGGAAGGCATTTCAGCCCCCGGCAGGGCGGAAGAAACCATCTCTTTTTCACAAAAAATGCACAATGTGCATTTTTTGTGAAAAAGAAAAACATACCATGCTGCCGCAGGCGCATCGGGCTTCCATCGGGTGAAACGTCCGGGTTGCATGTCAACCGCGTAACTCCTATCATTTGACACGACTTACGCGGTTGCTCACCCGAAAGGAAATTTCGCCTCCGGCAGGGCGGAAGATTCCATTCTTTTTCACAAAAAATTTGCACATAATGCAAAATTTTTGTGAAAAAGATCAAAAAGTACCATGCTGCCGCAGGCGATTCTGCCGTTCACCGGGTGAAACGCCCGGTTTGATGAACCACCGCGTAACTCGTGTCATTTGAAAACTACCCCTGGGCCGGTGCGGGCTCCTCGCGGCGGTGGCCGGTGGCGGCGCGCCGGCGGCGCTCGGCCCGGCGGATGCGCGCCGCCGGATCGAAGCGCCGCTCCAGCATCATAATCCCAAAGTTGACCAGCAGCGCCAGCAGGCCCAGCGCAATCACCCCGGCATAGATTTTATCATTCCGGTTCTGCGCGATCCCGTCAAACAGCAGGTCGCCCAGCCCGCCCGCGCCGAACTTGGCCCCGATTGCGGCAATCCCAATCGCCACCACCGCCGCAATCCGCACGCCCGCCAGGATCACCGGCAGTGCCAGCGGTACCTGGATGCGCCACCAGCGCTGCCAGGCATTCATGCCCATCCCGCGTGATGCCTCCAGGATGGCCGGGCTGACCGACTGCAACCCGGTGACAATATTGCGGACCAGGATCACCTGCACATAGATGACTAGCGCAACAATCACCGACTGCTTGTTCAGCCCGAACAGCGGCAACAGCAGGATCAACATTGCCAGGCTGGGAATGGTGTAGAGCGTGCCCAGCGTGCCCATAATCACCACCGTCAGTTGCCGGTAGCGCGTGAGCAGAATGCCAATCGGCAGCGCAATCAGCAGCCCGATCAGCAGCGCCATCCCGACCATAAACAGATGCCCCAGCAGCAGTTCCCAGACCACATCAGGTGACTCAATGATATAGCTCACACCTGCTCCTTCCCGATCGCGCTGCTGCGAATATGGTCCAGTGTCAGGATGCCGACGGCGTCATGCTCATTCAGCACCGTCAGCGCGGGGGTATCGGTGCGCAGCAGCAGCGAGAGCGCCGAGCGCAGGTTATCCCGACAGCCGATGGTTGGTTCGCCATTACGCCGGTAGTCGTCGGGAATGGGCACCATGGCCGTCTCGACCCGCACCAGGCTCAGTTGACGCACCATATCGTCGGCCCCGACCAGGTCATGCACAAAGCGGCTCACCGGCTGCGTCAGGATGCTGAAGGGGGTGTCATACTGCACAATGTGGCCCTTATCCATGACCACGATTTTGTCGGCCATGCGTAGCGCCTCTTCGACATCGTGCGTCACAAACAGAATGGTCTTCCTGAGCTTCCGCTGGAGGCGCAGCATCTCATCCTGCAGGCTGGTGCGCGTAATGGCATCAATTGCGCCGAACGGTTCATCCATCAGCATCACTTTGGGATCGCCCGCCAGCGCCCGCGCCAGCCCGACCCGCTGCTGCTGCCCGCCGGACAACTGCGAGGGATAGCGGTCTCGATACTCGTCGGGCGGCAGTTTGATCATCGTCAGCAGTTCGTCGATGCGCGGATCGGTCTGCTCCCGCGACCAGCCCAGCAGCCGGGGCACAACGGCGACATTCTGGGCCACGGTCATATGCGGGAAGAGCCCGACCTGCTGGATCACGTAGCCGATCTGTTTGCGTAGCGTGGTGATCTCAAAATCCTGGATATTGCTGCCGTCAAAGAGTATCCGTCCTCCAGTCGGCTCGTACAGGCGGTTGACCATTTTGAGCAGCGTGGTTTTGCCACATCCGGATGGCCCCAGCAGCACAACCAGCGCGCCCTCGTCCACATCAAAACTACACCCATCGACTGCCGGGCGGGGCATGCCGGAAAACTGCTTGGTAACTTCTTCAAAGCGGATGGCGCTCACGCGTTACACCTCATTCCTACTGTGAGTTTTGCAGCAAGCCCTCTTGCTCCAGAAACTCGCGCGCTACATCGGCCGGCTCGCGCTGGTTGCCGGTCACTTCGTAGTTCAGTTCCCGCATAACCTCGGTGGTTAACACCGGGGAGAGGGTATTCAGCGCCTCACGAATCTGCGGGTTGGCCTCGAGTGTGTCCTGACGCACCACGGGCGCAACCTGGTAGGGTGGGAACAGGTTCTGATCGTCCTCCAGCACCATCAGATCGAAGGCGCTGATCTCGCCGTCGGTTCCAAACCCGACCGCAATATCGGCATCATCGTTCAGCAGCGCCTGGTAGCGCAGTGAGCCGGTACCAACCGCTTTATACTCCGCGAGATCAAACTCGCCATACACCCGCTTCAGGCCGGGCAGTCCGTCGGGGCGCTCCTGAAACTCGTCCGGGCCGGCCATCACCAGCTCATCGGCCTGCGCAACCATATCCGAGATGGTTTCGATGCCATACTGCTCGGCATCTTCCCGGGTCATCACCAGTGCCTGGGTGTTATTCAGCGGTGCCGGTTGCAGCCACGCCAGATTAAACTGCTCCTGGTAGTCCTGAGATACCATGTCGTAGACCTCCTGCGGATCAGAGTTGACCGGCAGATCCAGCACGGTAATCAGCGCGGTGCCGGTATACTCCGGGTAGAGATCGATATCGCCGCTCTCGATCGCGGCCTGCGCGACCGGGGTAGCTCCCAGGTTCAGGCGGCGCTCAACATTAAACCCCGCATCTTCGAGCATCAGGGCATACATCTGCCCCAGGATAAACTGTTCTGCAAAATCTTTTGAGCCGACACTGATCGTCGCACCACCCGCCGCGCCGTTACCACCGCCACACGCCGCCAGCGTCAGCAAAATCAGCAGCAGCATTGTGGTTGAGAGCGTCCGCAAGCCGTTCATGATCATGTTACCTCACTACTACAGAGCTATCGTCCGTCCCGGATCGTCCTACGCCACGCGGACGCGCTTCTGTGCGTCCCGCCCGAAAAAACCTTCCCTACGACTGCCGGAGCCCGGCCTCACCCGGTTGGTGGCTGGATCGCGCGCTGCAGATTGCTCATACCAATCTCGGCCAGCAGCGCCAGCAGCGCCACCGGCACCGCGCCCACCAGCAGGATCGCCTGGTCAAACTGGGCAAAGCCGAGCGTAATAAACTGCCCTAACCCACCGGCCCCGATAAACGCCGCCAGGGTCGCACTGGCAATTACCTCAATCGTCGCGGTTCTGATGCCGGCGATCACCACCGGCAGCGCCAGCGGAATCTCAATCTGCCGCAACACCTGCCGGGGGGTCATGCCCATCCCGGCGGCCGCCTCACGAATGGCCGGATCGATGTTGCGAAACGCGGCGTCGGTATTGATCAGGATGGGCGGCAGTGCCAGCAGCGTCAGAGCAATCGCCGCCGACTGAAACGACAGGCCAAAGTAGGGGATCGCCAGAAAGAGCACCGCCAGGCTGGGAATGACGCGCAGCGCATTAAAGCCGTTGATAAAGGTCAGCGATGCCACGCGCGAGCGCGAGGTTACTACCCCCAGCGGCACACAGACCAGAATGCCGATACCGAGCGCAATCGCCACCAGCAGCAGATGGTCGCGGGTGGCGGTCAACAGTTCATCCAGATGCTCGACGGCATAGTTCCAGGCTTCAAGAAAAATCATCCGTAACTTCCCTTATGCTACCGTTCCGATCATGCAACGTTCCTAAAAGCAACAGTTTGCAGCAAAAAGTATGCCACGGCAGGGCCGGTTTTCATACCGGTTGCGGTGCCGACCACGCGGCTCTGCCGGGCAGGGCGCATGGCGTCCGCACCAATCAGACACAACTGTCCGGCGCTAGAGCACAACAGTATGAAAGTTTCGACAATGGGATAAGACGGGGGTGGAATGCCGCTGCTGCCCAGATACTATTAGAACAGCGGGTGCTTTTCTTCCCATTCCTGCATAGTTCCATCATACCACGAAGCGGGCGTGTCGTTTTGCGATCTGTGCCACACTTGTTAATGGCAGGACGCACATGGTGGCCGGGCTGCCGGCGCTGTTGGGTGTGACGAATTGTTCTGCATTCTATGGATGTGCGCCTGCCTGCATGCGGCGGCGTAGAGCCGCCGCTCCAACCCACGCGCAGCGGAGCGGCGGCGTGGAGCCGCCGTGTCTGCCAACGATGGGTGGCATTGTGCAAGAACATACGTCACACCTGGCGCTGTTCATTATATTGACATTCGTTCACTCTATTGATATACTCCCGGTACGATAGCAAATGCAGTCCGTGCAAGGAGCCAATGTGAATCAGATCCTGGCGCAAAACCTTATTCGCTTACGTACGCAGCGGAGTCTCTCGCTCACGGGCCTTGCCGAGCGCTCCGGGATTGCCAAGGCGACCCTCTCAACGCTGGAGGCGGGGCGGGGCAATCCCACGCTGGAGACGCTCTGGGCCGTGGCAAATGCCCTGGATGTGCCCTTTGGCACCCTGCTGGCCGAGACGTCTGTCACGTCGGAGCAGGGCGTCGAGCTGGTCGAGCCGAAGGTGCGTGTTCGTTTTATTGAACGAACAGGTGACTCGCCCGAGATTGAAGTTTACACGATGCAGCTTGAAGCGCACGGCCGCCGCGAAGCCGTGCCGCATCAACCCGGCGTCCGCGAGCGCCTGACGGTCCTGCGGGGGCCATTGCTGGTGGGGCCGTCCGCTACGCCCTCGCTGCTGCAGACAGGGGATACGCTCACGTTTACCGCCGATCAACCGCATATCTATGCGGCGCTGGAGACCGCCGCCGCCGCGCTGGTGGTGGTCGAGTATCCCCAGATCCAGCTTGCGGCGCACGGGTCGCACGTGATCCAGGCTCCCCCGCGCTGTTCCGAGGATTGGGATGGGCTGCTGGCGCTGCTCCGGCGGACCTGGACCGAGGTCGCCCAGGGATTACCGGCGTCCCGACTGGATATCGAGGCCGCGCCGGAGCAGATCGAGCATGTAGCGCTGGAACTGCGCGCGCGGCTGGATCAGTTACAACAACCGGGGTTCGTCTGGCCGCTGAAGCATTTTGTCACGCACGCGCAGGCCGGGGTAGCCCTGCTGACGTTTGCCTGGCCACGGGGAACTGATGCCCCTCTCAAGTGTAGACTTTTTCGTCAGAGCGCATTGGAATGCGGTCAATGGGAGCGGCAGCGGCTGCCGCTCCCGTGCAGTATGTTCCGCATTGGGACGGGCTGCGGACGCGCAGAAGCGCGTCCCTA
>DAOTUI010000245.1:0-6618 GCA_034437035.1 Chloroflexaceae bacterium | reverse complement strand
ATATGCGCTCCAAAAGCGAACCTATACCGACGTGCGCGAACGCTACGGCCTGTCGGCACAACTCGCTATTCGGTGTATTGCGAAAGTCTGTGATGCGTATAAGCTGGATAAACAGACACAGCGTACCTTCAAACCACATGGGGCAATCGCGTTCGATGATCGGATTCTCTCCTACAACATCGCCAGGCACACTATCTCCATCTGGACCCTCGCTGGTCGCCTGCACATACCGTACCATGCAGGCGACCGACAAAAAGCGTATCTCGCCTATCGTCAGGGCGAAAGCGACCTGATGTACTCTAAAGGCGCATGCTATCTGCGGGCGACATGCGACATTCCTGATCCTGATGAACAGGATGTCGAACGTGTCCTCGGTGTCGATCTCGGTGTTGTGAATCCGGCGACCGATAGTGATGGGAACACCTACTCCGGCGATCAGATCGAACAGAAACGGCAGTGGTACACCCGGCGTCGTGCCGCACTGCAAAACGTCGGAACCAAATCCGCCAAACGCCGCCTCAAACAGCTTTCCGGCAAACAAAAACGGTTTCAGAAAGCTGTCAACCACCGTATCAGCAAGCAGCTTGTTGCGACAGCCAAAGACACTTCGTGCGCAATCGCCCTTGAGGATTTGACACACATACGTCAGCGCACGGAGCGAACGGTTCGGAAATCGCACCGAAGCCGCCACAGCAATTGGGCCTTCGCGCAACTCCGTCAGTTCATCAGCTATAAAGCACGTATGGCTGGTGTTCCGGTATTCCTGGTCAATCCAGCATATACGAGTCAGACATGCCATCAGTGTGGGCATGTCGGACGACACAATCGGAAAACTCAGGCCCATTTCTGCTGTCAGGCGTGTGGTCATACGACTCCTGCTGATGTCAATGCTGCTCAGAATATCTCCTACCGGGCTGCGGTCAACCAGCCTATGGTGTCCAGCCTTCAGGCTGAGGCACAAGCCCAAGTGCTTCTAGCCCTGGGTAGTTGACTTCACTTGTTCCGGTAAATCGTATCGTCCTGACTAACAAAGTTTGATGTTACCAAAAGAGTTTGCAAGAGTTGTGCCTTCAGACGCACGTTTTGCAGAATTCATTAACACGAGTTACGCGGTGGGAGTTTGGACCACGAAAAACACGACATGAGCGAAAACCGTGAAACGACCAATGCTGATATGTATCAGGTGCTCCCGCGTTTGGCGGGGGATATCGCCTCCAGCAGGGCGGAAGAAACCAGATCTTTATTCACGAACATGGGGCTCAATGAGCCCCATGTTCGTGAATAAGAAAAAGAAGCACCATGCTGCCACAGGCGAAGCCGGCTTTTGGGTTGGTCAACAAACCGCATAAGTAGCATGGTCAGAGTGCCGGGTGAGTGAGAGATTTTGTTAGATATGGTATACTGGCTAGAAGAAGCAAGAAAAATGAAGGAAAATCATGAACGACAGGTGCCTACACTAAACAGGAGGATACCCGTGCGATATCAATACCTGAACCCGGTTCGGCGTTATTTGCGCGTATTACTGCTACTTGGTCTGCTAGTAGTGGGCAGCAGTATCGCTGCCTGTTCTGGGGCGGTTGACTCACAGGACACGCAGTCAGTTGCGACTGATGAGGTTTTGGTTATCGCTGCACCCTATCAACCGAATGTAGCGGTTCCCCCACAAATTACTGACCCGGAAGGCCGCATTTTGTTATCACCCCTCCTTGGAGAACCATTAACCAGTGATGGGGAAATTTCTACGGCTGACCTGGAAGAGATTCAACTTCTGGTTACAGTTCCCCCACTTCCATTCGATATCCAGAACTTTACAGAAACACAGGTACTCACCGAAACATATGTTAATCAAATGTCATTTGTACTGACTGGCCCAGCATCTTCAACTGAGATAAATCTTGAGTTCCCCAAAGTGCTATCGGTTGATGAGTTTAACAGTGAAACTGTTATCCACGGTGGATTAGATGGAACAATCACCTACGAGGACAGTCCTACAGCAAACGTTCTTGTGACACTTGCTATCATACCGGAGCGGCAGAGCGGACGCTTCAATCTTACCATAACTCCATCTGATAACACTCCACAGATAGCTTTACCTTTTGGTGAGTTAGAGTTTACTCCTGAGCTAACTGAACTTGTGAGGTAGATGCACTATGCGTTGCTTTTTCCTGCTCTTAATCCTAATGTTTGTATTATCGGCATATGGAAGTTCAACATCTGCATCAGACAAACCTGTACTTCAGGATGAATGTGGCTCTGAGTTAAATGAAGATTGTTTAGATCTCGAAGGTGCTGCAAGCGCAGTATTAAATATTGACCCACCTGACATAGATCCAGAGAGCGTTGTTGTCAGCGTTGCCTCCTTCTGGCGTGAATCTGATCGTACCGGCGGTGCATGTGTTCGAGTATGGAGTAGGCAGGAACTTATAGAGGAATTTACTTTTCTTGATGTACAGGTCGAAAGAGTGGATTTTCGGATACGTTCCTCGTCATTAGCAGGGAGTCGTGCAGAATTGTTTGATATAGTATTTACCCAACCAGAAGCCGAGAGCAGTGAGAGTATTTTGGAACAAGTAACTTATGATCTTATAAGTATTTTCGGAATACCTACAAGTACTATCGAGGTTGTCGTAAACGATGTGATATCTGGGCCAATTAGCATAGAGGGTGTGAGTGGCAGCGGTAACAAGGCAATAATAGGAATCAACGAAGGTTCACAATTTGAAACAGTAGATTTACCAGCATCTATCCCTTTCAGAAAAAATACAGATCAGGAGATAAGTGGACAAGGACCGTTAGGTTTGCAGGTTTACTTTGAATATGAGTTAAGGGGTGCAATGGAAACTGAAAAGTTTCCTATAGAAGCATCTGCAAGAATTATCTATGGTGTGAGTAGGAGAGGTGAAATGGGGCCTTTCTTTCGTAATGAAACTAATTACGCCTCTATTACATATCTTACTACGGGTCAATTTTCAAAAGTATATTTACCATTATTTATACAGTGATTAACTCTTGCAAATCTATAGATTTTTCGTCTGATCTATTCTTTTAGAACGTGATCATGTGTACAAGGTGCCATTAAAAGTTCGCCGGTGTACGCCCTGTACCCTACCCTCGCCGCCCCGCCTCGATCAATGCGACCGCTCGCTGCACCCCATCCTCCTCCCGGATGGCCGCGCCGATCTCGGCTGCCCGCCGGCGCATTGCCGCGTTCCGGGTGGCCTCACGGATGGCGGCGGCCAGCCCGGCGGCAGTCAGCTTTTTCTGCGGGATCGGCTCTGGCCCGGCACCGCCGGCGGCCACTCGCTGCCCCCAGAAGGGCTGATCGCCAAAGAAGGGGCAGATGATCGTCGGACGACCAGCCTGCAAGCCCGCCGCCGTCGTGCCCGCCCCGCCATGATGCACCACCGCCGCGCAGCGCGGAAAGAGCCAGGCGTGTGGAGCCGCCTCAAGCAGATGGACATGCTCCGGCAGCGCGGTAGCCTGCAGACCACCCCAGCCGGATGCGAGAATGCCGCGCTGCCCGGACTGCGCCAGCGCCTCCAGCACCAGCGAGGTCGTCTCCTCCGGCTTGCGCCCGGCCATGCTGCCAAAGCCCACATAGACCGGCGGCTCACCTGCGGCGAGAAACGCCTCCAGCGCGGGCGATGGGGTCCAATCCGCTGCGGCAGGCAGGAACCAGTAGCCCGTCATGTGGGCGTGGGCAGGCCAATCATCTGGGCGTGGCACCACCTGCGGACTGACGGCGTAGAGCAACGGCAGCGGGCGGCCATTGTCGGTGAAGGGATGCGCCAACAACGAACGGGGCGGCAGGCCCAGCGTCTCCCGCCGCCAGCGATTGATCAGCCCATGAAACGAAAGCAGCATCAGCCGGTTGGCGGCATAGGTTGCCCGGTTGAGCTTGCCCCCCAGGTTGCGGCTGAAGGTGCCGGGCATGGGAAAAGCAGCTGTGGGTGTGAGCAGCGGCATAGGCGCAGCCAGGAAGCCGGGAACGGCCAGCCGCTGCGCAATGTCGGCCCCGGCCAACGCCTTCGGGTGATAGACAATCAGGTCGGCTCCCTGCGCCGCGGCCCAGGCATCATCCAGCAGCGTCCGCATCATCCCCTGGAACTCACGGTAAGCCTTGAATAGCGCCGCCGGGTTGCCGCCCAGCGCAGCGCGGCTCTGCTCCGTGGCGGCCAGTTGCTGGTAGTCGGCATTCAGGCGGGCATAGGGTACGCCATACCCGGCAATAAAGCGTTCCGCATCAAGCGGCGCGGCCAGCGTTACGCTGTGACCCGCCCGCTGCAATCCCAGCGCCAGCGCCACAAAGGGCTGCACATCACCGCGCGAGCCGGCGGTCAGGATGGTTATCTTCATCGGGGTGTTCCCTCTTCTGGTTCTCGGTTATCTGCGTATGTCGGCTGCTGCCAGTATAACGGCTACGGCAGCGGTTGTGATCAGCCGGGGGTAGTAACGCGTGAGGGTAGCTTTGTGCTATGATTTGCGATTGAAGCGGTGCAGCATGCTGCGCCGTCACTTCCTGCAACGATCAGCGGAGGCTATCATGCCGACACTTACCATTGATGGGTATCAGATGCCCTACACGATCACGGGCAGTGGCCCGCCACTCGTCCTGCTCCACGACGGTTTTTTACATAGCCCGGCCTGGAACCGGCAGGTTGAACCTTTTGCCCGGCACTACCAGGTCATTTGTTATGACCGGCGCGGCTGAAGAATAAGCCTCTTTCGATAGGGGCGCGCTTCTGCGCGTCCGCATCCCGTCCTGATGGGGACCACCGCCACCTTCGTGCAGGTGGAGCCTGTTTCGGTAGGGACGCGCTTCTGCGCGTCCGCCTCCCATTTGGATACGGAAAACCCATCGCCGCCATCTGCAAGTTTGATCCGGCTGATGAACTTTGCAAAAATAGCCCGAATATAAAATAACCAGGAATCCCGGCTTATGAACGTTGAGCAAATAACCCGGATATGCCATCCGGGAGTCCCGGCTGAAGCCGAATGCTACAAAGTATGTTGTTGAGTCATGTTTGCAAGAACCGCAGCGGGATTGGACAAATCGGGATGGTCGGTGGCCGGATCAGTTGGGTGCGGGAAAAGATAGTGCCAAAGCGGGAAAACACCTCTTCTGGCGTGGGATGAACGCACACGGGTTTCGCAGGCATGGTAGTATTCCTCCATGGTCGGGCCGGCGGCGACGCGCTGGGGGCGTGGTTGCTTTCAGCAACGTACAGCGGTTGGCCCGATCATGCATGCCCCCATCCCGGTACCGACTTCCAGGCAGGAGTTCGTACAAACATGGCGCAAGAACATGCTTCGCGGCATTCGCCTGAAGGCGGCACTACGGTATCACCGCTGCTGCCTGAACATCAACCCCGCTGCTGCTCCAGCGCCGTGATAATCGCCGGCAGGTAGGCCGGCAGATCGACCGGAGTGCGCGAGGTAATCAGGTTGCCGTCCACAACCACCGCCTCGTCTACCCAGGTGACGCCTGCGTTCTCCATAT
This sequence comes from Chloroflexaceae bacterium, assembly GCA_034437035.1. GTDB lineage: Bacteria > Chloroflexota > Chloroflexia > Chloroflexales > Chloroflexaceae > CAKZQX01. The sequence continues at coordinate 1,118 of DAOTUI010000245.1, read as the reverse complement.
CATCACGGATGGCGCTGACACTGGTTGCGGTGCGCCCACGCAGGATCTTCGCCGAGATCAACATCCAGCCCGCGTGGCAGATGGCGGCAATGACCTTGCGTTGCTGGTTAACATCACTCACAAAGCGCTTTAGCTCCGGGTCGCGGCGCAGGCGATCCGGGGCGAAGCCGCCGGGCACCACCACGGCATCAAAATCATCGGCGAAGGCTTCTTTGCCGGCGCGCTCGCTGGTTGCCGGGTAGCCATGCTTGCTGATGTAGGTCTTGCCCGCCTCCGGCGCAACCAGCACCACCTCCGCACCGGCCTCCTGCAGCCGGTAGTAGGGGTACCACAACTCCTGATCCTCATATTTATCTTCTACCAGAACCGCAACACGCATTCCCTGTAGACTCATAGCTGCTCTCCTTTGGGTATTTTGACTTCCGGTGGATAGGCTCTCGTCATTCGGTTGTTGCAAGAATCCTGCCAGGTAGATTGCCACAGAGCACACCGAGAACACTGAGGCAGGCGTCTGATGTCGCGTGCGCTCTTCTTCTACACCTTGTCAGGTTGGCAAAGCGATGCTACAATGTCCTGTCAGTGCAAGCCCGTTGCGCAGCATGATCGGCTGTGCTGCATTCAGATAGAGGAGGGAATATCAATGGCAAAGAAGGGCAATCGCCTGGTGATCAAGATCAAGAGCACCGAGAGCGGTCACACCTATACCACGCAGAAGAATCGCAAGAACGACCCCGGCCGCCTGGAGTTGCGCCGCTATGATCCCATCGTGCGCCGCCATGTGATCTATCGCGAGACGAAGTAGGCTGAGGAAGAACTGAGAACTGTGAAAACCGAGAACTGAGAGCGGAAGAACTGAGAACTGAGGACTGGTTCTCGGTTCTTTTTTCTTTACAATTGGGAATAATCGTTCAAACTGCATCAGCCGGTTTTTTCCTTTGCCGCAGCAAGGAGTAAGCGGCAACCATTGCATGTTTGTTCTTTGTTCTTTGTTCTCACCGTTCGCTTATTTTCGGAACGAGTTCATAAAAATTCCCCACGAGCGGGTCAAAAACGGACACTTGGGAAGCATCTCGCCCCACATGGTGACGAAAATTGCAGAAATGTTTTACACATCACGA
>DAOTUI010000244.1:0-8087 GCA_034437035.1 Chloroflexaceae bacterium | reverse complement strand
CACGTGTTGTAACACATCCTGTTGCGTCTCGGTAAGCGTGTTCATTTTGTCCTCGCGCTCTTCCTGCGCTGGTGGGTGCTCCTCGCGTTCCTCCTGGGCCGAAAACTCCTGCAACACGCGCATAGCCAGACGCGGCGAGAGCGGGGCCGTTGCACCGGGCGCCGTGGTCAAAAAGGCTTCCACATCGACCGGACTGATCCTATCGAGCGGCGCGGTCAGGTATCGGGCCGCCAGGGACAGATCGGCGCGGTAGGACCTGACCGTATTGGGGCGGGCTTGCTGTTGCAACGCCGTGAGAAAGGCCTCAAGATGCCGGAGAATCGTCATGGATTCCCTCCATACGGATCATTCCAGGGAGCCAATTGCCCGATAATTCCGCTGGTATCCCCGCATCGGGCGCATCACCGAAGGCGTACCGGTGCGAAACGATACCACCACATTCCTCTATAATACGGCTTATCGGAAAAAAGGACAAATGAAAGAAAGGAGAGTCCGAATGACCCACCATTGGGAGTTTGACGACCTGGTGGAACACGTTACCATCCTGCCTCCGGAGCAGGAATGGATCGCCACGATCCACGCCCCCCACAACCGGTTGGGATTCGCGGTCTTGCTCAAGTTCTTCTGCTATGCGGGGCGCTTTCCTGACCATCGCCATGACGTGCCCCTGGTCATCGTGGAACATCTGGCCCGCCAACTGCATCTGCCGGTCAGCGCCTATCTGCGGTATGATTGGCATGGACGCACAATCAAAACCCATCGCGCCGACATCCGGCACGCCTTGGGATTCCGCGAAGCCACGGTCCAGGATGCCCATGCCCTGACCACCTGGTTGTGCGACTATCTACGCACCACGCATGAACGCCAGGTGTCCCATGTGCGTGACCGGGCCTATGCCTACGGTCGGGAGCAGAAGATTGAGCCGCCCACCCCCGACCGATTAGAACGCATGGTGCGCTCGGCACTGGCGACCTACCAGGAACAGCTCCATACCCGTATGCTGGAACGCCTCGCCCCAGACCTCCGCTCCGGCCTGGATGCCCTGCTCACCACCGACCTTGCGGCCGATCCGAACGCGGATGATCCGACGGACCCGGCGGCCAGTCAGAGGACTACGCTCCAGATGCTCAAAGCCGATGCCGGCCCCGTACGGGTGGCGACCGCGACCGCCGAGGTCGCAAAACTGTCCGTGCTTCGGGCTATCCCCCTGCCAGTGGATCTCTTCCGCGACCTTCCTGTGCCGGTTCTGCGTACCTATGCCCAGCAGGTCCAGGGCGAAGAACCGCCCTGGCGAAGCGGCAACGAACCCAGATATACATGCGTCGTTCCTATGGGCAACACTATCGGCGTATGGTGCCCCCCATCGTGCGGATATTGACCTTCCGCTCCAATAACACGGTGCATCGGCCGCTCATCGAGGCGCTTGATGTGCTCACGGCGTATGCGGACAGCACCGTCCCGTACTATCCCGTGGACGTGGCGGTGCCCCTGACGGGAGTGGTGCCTCCCATGTGGCGCGACCTGGTGATTGAACCACGCCAACGCGGCCCAGACCGTATTCGGCGCGTTCCCTATGAAATCTGTGTCCTGCAAGCCTTGCGCGAGAAACTGCGGTGCAAGGAAATCTGGGTGGAAGGAGCCGACCGCTATCGCAACCCGGAAGATGATGTACCGCATGACTTTGCCGACCAGCGGGCCACCTATTATGCAACCCTTCAGCTCCCCATGGATGCCACGACCTTTATCACTGATTTGCACCAGGAGCTTGAGGACGCCTTACAGATGCTCAACGATGGACTGCCCACCAACGCGACCGTGCGTATCACCGAAAAACAGGGTGGGTGGATTGAAGTAACTCCGCTGACGGCCCAACCAGCCCCACCCAATCTCGATCCGCTCAAGGCCGAACTCGCTGCGCGGTGGGGCATGACCAGTCTGTTGACCATGCTGCATGAAACCGACGCCCGGATTGGTTTTACCGATTGTTTTACCAGTCTGACCCACCGGGAACATCTAGATCGTTCCAGTTGCCTCTATTCGCACATCCAGACCTGTGCCGCCTCTGAGGTTATTGCGATGATCCAGGGGGTCCTGCGGCATTGCACCAACATGGCGATTGAGCAGCAGTATGTGAATAGCCACGGACAGAGTGAGGTTGCGTTTGGGCTGTCGCGTTTATTGGGCTTCGATCTGCTTCCCCGTCTGCGACCGTTGCACCGCCAGAAGGTGTCCATGCCCAGTGCGGCCCACGCGCAGCGCTATCCCCACCTCTCACGCATCCAGACCCGGCCGATAAACTGGGCGTTAATTCGCCAGCAGTATGACGAACTGGTGAAGTATGCAAGTGCCTTACCGTCTGGTATCGCGGATGCGGAAGCCATTTTGCGCCGGTTTACCCGCAATGCGGGGCATGCAACGTACAAGGCGATGGCCGAACTAGGCCGGGTGATGAAGACGATTTTTTTGTGTCGCTATTTGCACCAGGAGTCGTTGCGCCGGGAAATTCACGAGGGGTTGAACGTCATTGAGAATTGGAATAGTGCGAACAGTTTCATTTTCTATGGTCGCCAGGGGGACTTTGCGACAAATCGGCGCGATGAGCAGGAGGTGGCGATGCTGGCGATGCATGTGATACAAAATAGTCTGGTGTATGTGAATACACTGATGATCCAGGACGTGTTCGCTGAGCCGGTGTGGTTGGCTCGGATGACGACGATGGATTTGCGGGCCTTGACGCCGTTAATCTATCAGCATGTCAATCCCTATGGCACGTTTCACCTGGATTTGAACCAACGGTTGCCCTTTTTCAATGAACAGGCGGCGTAGCCGGGCGCGGGGTGGGGCTTGATCAACAGCCCTACCCCATTTTAACCGAATTTTAACGGAGTTGCCCCCGGTGTCACGAATGTTGGGGCCGGCCGGACCAGTCGTGATCCAAGAGCGCCTGGGCAAGCTGTGTCCAGGTTTCTTTGGGGGCTTTGTGGATAGCGTAAAGATGCTGTGCTTTGTTGGTTAGTTGAGAAAGTTTTAGTTGACTAAAACGTTCCTGTATGCCTCTATACACATTTGCGGCTTGTCGGATCTGTGATATATAGCCTGTGGTAGCTCCGACTCTGTCGGCGTATTTCTTGACATTTGCTCCATTACGGCTATAGGTTTGCAAGCCTGTGCATGCGTGTAACCCGCGTTCCAGTGGCGACAACTCGCCCTGGTTGTTCGCCAGCAGCACTTGAAAGAAGGCTTCTTCATCATCGAGATCCACGGTCCAGCAGGGCACCGTTAGTATTGCAGCCCGCCGTGCTGCTTCGACCCGATGATGCCCACTGATTACTTGATACCCCCCTTCTACCGGGCGTACAAGGGGAGCATAGCGTTCGTGGAACACGCCCCTTTCTTTGAGTTGTGTCACGATGGCTTCGATGACATCCTCACGCAGGACAATGCGCGGATTGTCGGGGTGTGGCGTGAGGAGGGCGATGGGAATGTATTGGATCACTTCGGTACTAGAAGTCATGGGATAGGGAATTCCTTGGGTATGGCTCAAGAATTTAATGTTAATTTCAGATGTCGTTCTGATCGTTTTTGTGGCTCGAAATCACTGCTCCGTCATCAGAGGCTCCTGCTTGCTGAAGTCTGGTGTATCGAGAACGGAGTGTCTGTTGTTCTTTGAGAACACGGTTGAGCCTCGTACGCGTGCTCATGATGTCGTCGAGAATATCTCTGTCACGAGTGCGAAGGGCCTGGATGCTCAACATTTCGTCTGTGCTGAGAATGACGGCGATAGTGTTCTCGCAGATCTGGATCAGCTCGCGGAGCGTGGTGGTTGAGGCCATAGGAAACCTTCTTTCGCTGTCGGCATTGGCAACCGGTGATCTCTCTTTGCACAATCCAGCACGAGCGCGTGTTGACAAAACAGGCTATTTGCATGGGGGCACTACTCACAAGTCGTTGGAAAAAATGGCCACAAAACAGGGTGTTATTAGTATGATGAAGGGAGCGTACGTTTTATATGGGTTGTTTTTGTGAATGTGGTGTCAGTATCGGTGCAGGGTTTAGGATCGTCTCTGCACCGTTAATTCTCCTTGATTATTGTGTCAGGTGTCTTCTTGATCTTTGTTATAAGCGTTCGTTTTGACGCAAGTGAAGATTTTTCTGGGCTATTTTAAGGTAACAGTCTTGATGCAGTTCTTACCAATACCATTTTTTGTACACGAACTAAATTTATTGTACACGAACGTGTAAGTATTGTCAACGAGAAATATGTTACCATAGAGCCTGCGCGTAGAAGCATGGTGGTTATGCCTTATGAAAGAGCTTGGCGACTTACTAAAACAAGAGATGGAAATGCGCGACTGGTCGCTGCGTGATCTCGCAGACGAGGCCGGCATCTCTTCCCATTCAACCCTGGCGAAATACGTTGATGGAACCGTCAAAGCTCCCCGTTTAGATATACTCAAAAAAATCTCTCTCGCGTTGAAACTACCATTGCGAAGGCTTGTTACTGCGTGTGGATATGAAGTAGACGACACGCCAATTCCCGATGATGAAGTAGCCAGAATAGAGTCACTCCTGCGACAGGTACCAGAGTTGCGTACTTACCTGGATGATCTGGCAGCTCTTTCTTCGGATGATCGAGCGGCGGCTCTGGCGATGACGTCTGGGCTTGTTCATCATCGTAAACGCCGCGATAGATGAGCATGGGCACGATACCCTGGATATGGTCCGGTATTGATTGTCCACAGTCCCGGTTTATCCAACAGAATAGTACGGTATAGGTTCGTCTGATGATAGCGTATATACGATGGTGGACGGTAGCTGGTTGGGGCAGGCCCAATCGGTAACGTAGGCTGTGACTATTGCTAAAAAAAGCAGCGAATGCTCCAAGGTCTTCGACAGACAAGGGGGGAGGCAATGTATCGAATTGATGCTTCATTGTTTGATGAGCGCCATCTCGTTACCCATGCGATATGGCTAAAGCGAACCTTTGCTATTGCACTGATGGGTATTTCGTATGTTGGTACCTATGTATTGATGAATGGGAATCAATGGGTATTGCCCACGACCAAGGCTCTGTGGATAGCCATGCTCGTGGCTTTCCTTTATCAGGCCCTTTGTAGTTATGCCCAGTTCTCGTTTCGCCACGAGTGGTTGAGTCTGTGGTATCTCGGATCGCTGCTCATTTCGGCCATCCCTTCCACTATCTCATACGGTCGTCTCTTTGTTGATGACATTGCCGCAATGTTGAATCTTTCCGGGGAACTATGGTCAGTTATACTCGTCTGGTTGATGATGTTTGTGATTATGGTTGCTGTTGACCTTATCCCTGAGCGGATCATTGTTCGCCGGCGTGCAAGCAGGTCTTCGGCCAGCAGGAGGGTGCCACAGCAGCAGCCTCCACCTCAGAAGAGTGAGAGTGGCCAGTCTAGTCAGCAGCAGCTCTCTTCAATGCTTCAAGAGTTACTACAACAGGAAACAAAGTGAGGTGAGGTTATGCAAATTACACCAGCGCATGTTGTCTTCTTTGCCATGGCTTCGATGGTGTTGCTGGCCATTGTGTGGTGGCTGTTTGAACGTCTGATCTTACTGCCTTTTATCAATCGCGGACGGGTGGTAGACGCCGATGATCAGTCCGGTGTACTCGCTGTTAATGGCCCTCTTCCCGTGTCGCAAAGTTCTGCATCTGTGACTGGTGATGAAGCAGAAAACGTCTTTCCCCTTCCCGCATTGGTGCAGGCGCGTCATGTGCTTATTATCGGGCAGAGTGGGGCCGGCAAGACGGTACTTTCCCATGCAATCGCCAGTGTTCGTGCAACCAGAAAGCAGCGTGTCATCGTCTGTGACCCGGATGCTCGACCGGGTATGTGGCCGGGCTGTGAAGTTGTGGGAGCAGGCGACGATTTCACGGCCGTTGAAAATACCCTTCGCATTGTGCAGCAAGAGGTGGAACAACGGCGGCAGGCCCGGGCAGAGGGAGAACGCGATTTTCCGCCCCTCACGCTTGTTATGAGCGAGGCCAGTGATGTTATTGCTGAGTGTCCCACGGCACGGGTGCTCTTTGAATCTATGTTGCGCCGGGCTCGCAAACTTAATGCCAGTTTGCTGGTTGATGTGCAAGATGATCAGGTACGAACCCTGGACATTCGCGGGGCCAGCAAGCTCAAGGTTAATTTTAGCGCCGTGGTTGAGATGCGTCTCACCCCCGATGGTCGGCGGGTTGCCAGAGTAGACGGCGAAGATTATCCGGTACCCAGGCTTCCAGACCCGGAGAAAATGGCTGATGAGTACCTACGCCGGCATCCGTCTGGGGCCAGAGAATCTGGGGGCGGCTTGTCTGCTGCTGCGTCGTCGGATGTGGCCCTGTCAATGGCCACGTCGCAGTCTCAGTGGACGGATAAGCATCGGGTTGTGTTGCAACTGCTGGTGCAAGATCCATCGGTGAGTATTCGTGCTGTTGCGCGAACATTGTATGAGGGGAACAGCGGTGGCGAATACAGTCGCATGGCAAAGGATATTATGCGCGAAGTGGTTGCGATGACTGGTTTTCGCAGCCAGGCTCTTGATGAAATTGATGGTGTGCAGTGTGCTGAGAGTCTGTCAAAAAATGGGTGTGCAGTGCATTAGAACGGGCTAAAACACCATGACTGCACGGTGTCTGTTGCACACAGGACCGCCCCATGCTTCTTGCGGGTGGTCTTTTTCTTTATCCTAGTTTATGGTGTATAATGGGAGTACTACAACCAGTACATCTTGTGATAGTACTGCTACCAGTGGGTGTTTTTATGGAACGGACAAAGAAAACGTTTATCTACCTCTCTGAGGAAGAGTTGCAACAGGTCAGGGTTGCTGCGGCCTATGCCGGTGCGTCGTCACTTTCAGAATACGGGCGAACTGTCTTGCTGGCGGTCGCTAGTATTACCCCGGACGAGCTTGATCGCTTTACGTCAGCCGCTGCTCGTGCTGGACTGCCGATTGGGGAGTTTGTGAAGCGTACCGTTTTGACAGTGGTGGAGGCTCAGGAACGAAAGTTGATGGCGTAGGCGGATTTCCTTTGTGTGTCGTGATCGGTGTTGTTGGTTCCCCTGGAGTCTCTGGATCGGCAGTCTGTAGCGTGTGTGCGTTGCCTGTTACCCCAAGATACGTAATAAGGTTTATCGAGCAGAGATTTTACTGGTTCATATGTGCTGGTTTTGTTCATCTTCCGTAATTTGTAAACAAAGAACCTACACGGTGTAGTTGTTCCGTTTACGCTTTGTCGCCGCGCTGCCTTCCAGGGCGGGCGCTTCGGCGTGGGCGGGGGGCGGTTGAGGGCTTTTTGTAAACAAAATGCGTACAATTTGTTTCATTTTGTTTACATTGCCGTCGGGGGCGGGGGTGGTTGCCCGCCTGGTTCCCGTGGGGCGGGGGCGTGCGCTTCCAGGTGTTCGCAATGGGCTATCGCTGGTTTCCGTGCGCGGGGCGGGTGCGCCGGCGCTCGTCGCCGGCGCACTCTGCGATCTCTCAGTGCAGCTCACCGATCTGTTCCCTGGTCGGGGCGGGTAGTCGGGCCCAGGTGCGGCTGTAACGGGTAATTAAGCGTTACGCTGGTGTGTGGTGGGGGGCAGTTTGTGCGTCAGTCCCGTTGTCCCATCGGGCAGGGGGTGACTGTAACGGGTAATTAAGTGTTACGATGGTGTGCGGATGGGTGGGGCGGCACAGTTCATGCGCCAGACACGCGGCCCAGGTGTGGCACTGCCGCAAAAAGGTACAATGAAGTTGTACCAAACTGTTGTCCGGGGCGGCGATCTGGCAGATGCGGGAGAGGCGGTAGGCAATCTGGCGCATGAACTGGTGCCGCCCTGGACAGGGGGCAGGATGCGGGTGTGCTATACTGAGGGCCGGTGCGGCCTCCCCCCAAAAAAAGGAAAAGCCACCCCACGGATGACGGCGGGGTGGTTCTCATCGGTCAGACTATAGAAACACTGGTTCTAGCATACCATAGGAGCGCGGAATGAGCGAATCGCCAGAGGAGCTACAACGACAAATAGACCAGATTAACGCAATACGTTCAGTTATCGGAGATGCGGCGGCGGATGCGGCCATTGCGGCCT
>DAOTUI010000243.1:0-14602 GCA_034437035.1 Chloroflexaceae bacterium | reverse complement strand
TGTTGCTCATAATGAGTAGTATAGCTTAAAATCATCCAGAACACAAGTGCGACTGAAGCGGCTAAAGCGAGTGAAGCCCTTTTATCCCAGGGCTAGAAGCACCTGGGCTTTACGGGCTATATCCGTAATAATCGCCAGTCAACGTTCATCAACTGCACTGACTCCGCGTCATTCAAAGGAGTTACGCGGTGCGCGTTCAAACCAGGCGTTTGACCCGATGAACACCCGATTCGCCTGCGGCAGCATGGTACTTGTTGTTTCTTTTTCACAAAACATTTGCACGTTGTGCAAATGTTTTGTGAAAAAGAAAGAGAATCTTCCGCCCTGCCGGAGGCGATAACCCCCGCCAAACGCGGGACCGTCTGATACCTATCAGCAGTGGCCGTTTCGCGGGTTTCGCTCATGTCGTATTGTTCGTGGTCCAAACGCCCACCGCGTAACTCCTGTCATTCATCTGTACACGGCGGCCAGTCGGCGGGGCGTACCGGGCCGGTGGACCAGTTTGCCGGCGGCGGTGTATGGGGGGCCAAAGCCACCAGCCACCCATCCTGCCAGGCGGCGGCATTGGCCCGCAGCATCTCATTCAGCAGCGGCTGCACAAAATCCGCCGGTTCAAGGCCAAAGTAGTGGCGACCATAGTCCCGGAACCAGGAACAGCGCAGCAGGTAGGGCGCTACTTCCGCGGTGGGTAGTCCATCGAACAGGATCAGGGCATAGGCAAAGATGCGCTTGCAGGCATGCCAGGCAACGCGGGGCGGATCGGCCAGCCACTTCTCGTAGCGGCGTCGAACCAGGTCAATTGAGGCCGGCGGATCAGGCGTGATGGGCCCATGCCCGGAACAGGCCAGACGTAAGGGCAACTGAGCCGGCCGATCCAGACTCGCCAGTGTCCGCTCCAGCGCAGCTTCGCCCCCTTCGTTGAAGGGATTAATCCATGCCGCATCGTCTTTCTGGACCATATCGCCGCTGATAATCACGCCATCCTCCGGCGCATAGAGCATGATATGTCCCAGCGTGTGACCGGGAGCATGCAACACCTGGAGCACAACCCCACCCGCGTCGATCAGGTCGCCATCGTTCAGCGGACGGTCCACCCGGTAGGGCTCGACGGGTTGATCCAGCCACACAGCACGGCAGGTATCAGGGTCACGCCGGTTGATCAGGTCAGCATCATGCTGATGCGCGGCGACGGGCAAACCGTAGCGCTGCTGTAATCCGCGGTTGCCCCCGACATGATCGGAGTGGTAGTGAGTATTGACGATCAGGTGCAGGCGCTCCGGCGGTACACCTGCACCCTGCAACAGTTCCTCGGTTATGCAGGTGGTTTGTGGGCTGGTCAACCTGCAAACCCGGCGTTGGCAGGAAGCCAAACAAGCCGAGGCTGCTTATTGTGCATAGACTCTAGTGATGAGTGACAAGTGACGAGTGATAGAGTATTTTAGTTACCCGTTCACCCGTTCACCCCGTCACCCCGCCAGTTCGTGGGCCCAGTCCACCATGCGGCGCAGTTCGTTGAAGCCCAGTTGCCAGAAGGCCGGGTCGTGCGGATCGACGCCGAGGGCGGCCAGCAGTTCGCCGGGAGCCTGACTGCCCCCCGCCTCCAGCAGCGCCAGGTAGCGTGGCACAAACGCCGCGCCCTGCTCGCGGTACATCGCGTAGAGCGCCAGTACCAGCAACTCGCCAAAAACATAGCTGTAGCAGTAGAAGGGCGAGTTGATAAAGTGCGGAATGTAGGACCAACCTAACTCATAGCCCGGCGTCTGCTCAACCGCATCGCCATAGTAGCGCCCGTTCGCCTCAATCCAGCGCTCCCCCAGTTGCTCCGGCGTCAGGCGGCCCTGCGCGCGCCCGGCAAATGCGGCCTGCTCGAAGCGCGTCAGCACATTCTGGCGGAAGACCGTAGCGAAAATGTCTTCGATCTTGCTGCAGATCAGGGCCAGCTTCGCCGCCTCATCCTGCTCCTGGTTTAGCAGATGCTCAAACACCAGGATCTCACCAAACACCGAGGCAGTCTCGGCCAGGGGCAGCGTCGGCATAAAGTTAAACAGGCTCTGGGTGCGCGCCAGCCAGAAGTGAATGCCATGCCCCAACTCATGCGCCACCGTCATCACATCGCGGATCTCGTCGGTGTAGTTGCAGAGGATGTAGGGATGATGCGAGGGCGGCAGTCCCATGCAAAACGCGCCGCCCCGCTTGCCGGGGCGCACCTCGGCATCGATCCAGTTCTCATCAAAGAAGCGCGCGGCAATCTCCTGAAAGCGCATATCAAACCCGCCCAGCGCCTCCAGGATGATCGTCCGGGCCTCGGCATAACTCTTGTGGGCCGTCACCTGCCCCAGCGGCGCATACTGATCGTAGACCTGCAGGCGGGGCAAACCGAGTAACCGCGCTTTGAGCGCAAAGTAGCGCTGCGCAATATCATAGTTCTGCTCAACCACATCCATCATAGTTGCAACTACTTCGGGCGCGACCTCGTTATCCAGGTTGCGCCGCGCCATCGGATCGGGATAGTGGCGCAGGCGGTCAATATTCAGATGATCCTGCATCAGCGTGTTGTAGATGAAGGCCAGCGTCTGCGACTGCTCCCCCATCACGGTGTAGAGCGTGGTGTGGGCCTGCTGCCGGATGGCCCGGTCGGGATTGCGCAACAGGGTCAGGATGGCAGCAAGCGGCAACTGCTCGGTCTGGCCCTCCCGTTCCAGCGGGAAACTCAAACCGGAGGTCATCTCGGTGAAGAGGCGCTGCCAGGCGTTCGCGCCGGTAACATCCTTCTCGTTGATGATACGCTCCTCCGGCTCGCTCAGCATGTGCGACTGGTAGCGCCGCTCGCCCACCAGGTAGTGACGATAGCGCGCCAGCGCCGGATCATCCAGCAACTTTTGCGCATCGGCATCACTCAGCCCCAGCCACTCGAGTTTGAAGAAGAGCAACTGGTTCTGAATGCCGGTCAACCACTGCTCCATCCGCTGCTGCAGATCGCGATGTTCCGGCTTGCTGGTGTCGCCGGAAAAGAGCAGCATCGCGTAGACCGCCGGCCGGTAGGCGGTGTCGGTCAGCGTCTCCAGCCGCTCCAGCCCCTCCAGCAGATGCAGCGGCTCCGGCCCACCGGGAATATTGATCGAGCCGCGATAGATATCGGCAAAGGCGGTGGCCTCCGTCGTCACCTGCTGCATCGTCGCGTCAATAGCCGGGTCGTCATAACCGGCATATAGGTCACTCAGGTTCCAGGTAATCCCGGCGGCGCTGGTATCAACAGTCATAGCATAGCCTTTCTCGATACTACTGGTTTATGTACGGGATGGATGGCTTGCGCCATCTCACTGGGTACAATTCTCGTTTCCCGTGTGTATATGCTTTCCCAGAAGGAATAAACCAGTGGTGTCTTTCTTGTGTAAAATATGAGATGCGGGATGCGGGAACGGGCCAACTCAGGCGGCGAAGGTTGCCCTGACATCGACGGTGAGACCCGCGAGCAGAACCGATGTAGCAACTTCGCCTTGCCCGAATGTGCCATGTTCGGCATAACCATCCTGCTCCAACCGCAATACCGTAATCGTCTCCGTTAACGGATTGACAATCCAGTACTCAGCGATACCTGCCTCGGCATACTCCCGGCGTTTCGTTACCAGGTCGCGCTGCGGATCGTCCGGACTGACGACCTCGACAACCAGATCAGCGCCAATAAAACCCTGTTCGGCTTCGCGGTCCATGTTTTCAGTCAGTAGAAAAACCAGGTCCGGCTCGCGCCATTTGCCCGGTTGCAAATACACACGCAGCGGCGCAAACAGCAGCGTCCCCAATGAACGACTGGTGATAAAGGCCAGCATTACCCCATACAAAAAAGCAACGATCCGCTGATGTCCGGGCGTCGGCATTGGTAAGACCTCGACATAGCCGGCGGAGAATTCAACCAGCCGGTTGGTACGGTTCGTCAGCCAGAGATACTCCGCCTCGCTCCACTCACCCTGGGCCGGAAGTAGTTCCGCAAGCTGCCGTGCGAAGGCGGCCTGCTCATCTGAGATAGTAAACCTCGGTGCCGGATATGCAGCCATAACATATTCTCCCGCTCGGAGCTTCGCCTGGATGGATGTGTACTGGTACGTCCGTAGCGCTACTGCGGGCATTATAGCATGCCCCACCCGGCACATCCCGAATCAGTACGACGACGAGCGTGTCATTTTTTCAGGTAACATAAGTTACGTGGTTGCCATGCAAACCGGACGTTTCACCCGATGGAAGCCAGATTCGCCTGCGGCAGCATGGTACGTTTTTATCTTTTGCACAAACATGTTGCACAAAGTGCAACATGTTTGTGCAAAAGCAGGGAATCTTCCGCCCTGCCGGAGGCGAGCATTCCTTCTGGGTTCGTGACCGCGTAACGCGTGTCAGGTAAGCCAGAGATGTAGCGCATGCCGGGCAGTTCATCTGAGGTGTACTATCTCTGCGCCTTCTGCGTCTCTGCGGTGAAAAGAAATCGCGCTGTAGTATTAGCGCAGTAGCTCCTGCCCCGGCCCGGTCAACAGCCAGATCCCGGTGACGCAGATGCCCAGCGCCACCAGCGCCAGCACGACCACGATGATCATCAGGCAGGTATTACCGCGTTGGGTTGCCTCCGGCTTCGCCGACGGTCGAGTATCCTCGGCGGCAGTGCTGTTGGCCGGCAGCGCTACCGGCGGCGGGCCGGCCGGCGGTGTGGCGGGAAGTGGTGCGGGGGGAACGGAGGCAATCGCCAGTTCGGGGGCACGCCCGGCCAGAACCGGCACCACCTCCAGAGCAGCGCGCAGTTCGCGGGCCTGCTGGTAACGATTGGCCGGCTGCAGGTCGAGGGCACGCAGTAGCATCTGCTCGGTCAGGGACGTAATCTGCGCATTGAGCGTGCGCGGCGGGTTGAGCGGCACCCCGGCCCGGCGCTGCTCCGCCGTTGGGGGCGACCAGCCGGTCAGCAGATGATACATCACCGCCGCCAGCGCATAAAGATCACTTGCCGGGGTGGGTTGCGCCGAGGGATGCTCCAGTTCGGGCGCGCGGTAGGGCGACGAAGTGGGCAGGCGCGGGCGGGCAAACAGAAACGGCGCAAGTGCCGGCTCGCCCTCCGGCGTGGCCCAGAAATCGGTTGAGCGCAATTCGCCCAGGTAGAGCGGCGGTTGGGCCGCATGAACCTCTTCGAGCACCTGCAGCAGACGCTCCATCTGCGCAAAGACCTGCGGCTCGCTCCAGGCTGCGCGATTATCACGCGCAACCCGCTCCAGATCCTGCCCACCGGGATCGGCGGCAACCAGGTAAACCGCAGCATCGTCGGCAAAATGATCGCACACCGGCAGCAAACCGGCCACCTGGATGGCGGCGAGTTGCTGACTCAGTCGCTCGACAGCCTGTAGACCGGTTGCATCAGACTGGGGCAGTTCGGCAATCAGGACAGGAAGGGCATCACGCTGATCCAGCGCCCGATAGACCCGCGCAGCGGGATGTTCATCAACGGCATACCGGATCTGGTAGCGCCCCTGGAGCAGCGTATCGGGAGTGAGCATTACCTGCCGGCGGTCTGTTCGCGCGCGTCCCCCGCCTGATTCTCAAGTTGGGCCAGCACCTGCAGCACCATCGCCCGATCAAGCTTGGCCTCCCCGCGTGCCAGCGCATCCAGGGTGGCATAGGCCAGCGCCAGCGGAATATTGCAGAAATCGAGGACCGGGCCGGCCGGCAGCACCGCAACATACTGATCGGCATGCGCCAGGTTGCGCCGGGCATAGGCCAGCATCTGCGCCTGATCCCAGCCGGTGGGATAGAGATCCACGCCGCGCTCCAGGTCTTCGGCGTGGTTACGCAGGATATTGACCGCCTGCAGCCCGCGCCCAAACCCGATGGCGTGAATGCGATCCGTGCGGGTGCCGTCGTACCAGGACCAGAGATCGGAGAGGAGCAACCCGACCGCGCCCGCCACACTAAAGGTATAGCGATCCAGATCGGCCTCAGTCTGCACATTCCAGCCATTGGCCGCCCAGTAGGCCATGCGATCAGCCATGGCGGCGGTGGCATCCCACACGCGAGGGGCAATTGCGGCGGGGGCCAGCGCACTCCAATCAGCGATGCGCAGGGTTACTTCCGGCAGCAGATCACGATATTCGCCGGATAATGCAAACGATCCGGCGAACTCCGCGCCATCTCGACCGGTTTGCAGCGCCTGGCTTACCGTTGTTAACAGATTGGCCTTGGTGGAACCATCTAACTCCGGGTGATCTTCGATTTCGTCAATTGCGCGCATGCAGAGATATGCTGATGCCACTGCGTCTTGCAACTCGCCTGGTAAACGAACAATCGGGATGTAAAAGGTGCGACTGGTTTCTTTCAGCACATTGATGGCGTCTTCACGCAGTGTCACTGCTTTGATCTCCTTGTCCTAAACTCTACAGGCAGGTTCTTCGCGCCGGGTGGTGTAAGCACATTCTGTGGTAGCATGATAGCGCAGAGAGACAAAGGAACGCCGAACAGAGCGCGCCGGGCGCATGCTTGTCGCACAACGTGTCTCTTCTTTGTCCTCTGTTTGTCTCTTCTTTCTACGTGGCTGAAGCGATAGCGAGATAAGCGCAGCGTTCGGATTATACTATAAAACGCTTTCTCTGTCATCTTAACCCGACGAGTTACATGTCAGAAAAGCAGAGCGAAATCATGCGACAGATCTTGATCATCCTGGCGATTACCCTGCTGGCCGCCGAGTTTCTGGCGTTGCGGCTGCCCCGGCGGCTGCATCTGCCCCCACAGCAGCAGGTCGAGACGGTGAATCCGCTCGTCGGGGTGCATACGCGGCTCTCCGGCGTCGGCGAGGAAGCCTATATTCAGCAGACCCTGGCGCAGGTGCGGGAGATGGGCGCCGGTTGGGTGGTGGAGTTGTTCCCCTGGTCTTATGTGCAACCCCGCTCACGCTACGGCTTTGACTGGACCGGCGCGGATATGATTGTGCGCCACGCGCAGCGGCAGGGCCTGACCATGGTGGCGCGGCTGGATATCGTGCCCGAGTGGGCGCGGCCCCCCGGCACCACCGACCGCTACCTCGACCCGGAGCACTACGCCGACTATGCCGACTATGTGGCGGCCTTTGCCGAGCGCTACCGGCCCTATGGCGTGCGCCACCTGATCATCTGGAATGAGCCCAACCTGAGCTTTGAATGGGGCGAGCGCCCGCCCGATCCCGGTGCGTACACCGCGCTGCTGAAGGTGGTTTACCCACGCGTCAAGGCGGTGGTGCCCGATGCGATCATTATTGCGGGCGGGTTATCGCCGGGGCAGTCGATTGGCGACGGCACAGTACGGCTGGACGATATGCACTATCTGGCGTCGCTCTACGCGGCCGGGGCCGCGCCGTTTTTCGACATGTGGGCGGTGCATGCCTATGGCGGGCAGATGCCGCCGGATACGCCCCCCGCCCCGGAGCAGGTCAACTTCCGGCGGATTGAACTGGTGCGCGAACTGATGAACCGCTCCGGCGATGTGGGCAAGCCGATGATTATCACCGAGGGCGGATGGAACGATCATCCGCGCTGGTCCGCCGCGGTGCGCCCCGCCGACCGCATTCGCTGGACGATTGCCGCCTATGAGCAGGCACGCGACTATCCCTGGCTGGTGGCGGTCTGCTTCTGGCAGTTTAGCACGCCCTTCGCCACCCGCTCCTACCCCGACAACTGGAACTTCGTCGCCCCCGACGGCACTCCCCGCGTGATCTTCCTCGCCGTGCAGCGGTATGCCCGGGGCTGGGAGGAGTAAGCGCAGAGCGCAAAGCGCAGAACGCAGAACGCAGTAGGCCGAGTGCAGAGCGTAGACGGCAGACGACAGGCGGCGTTCCCGCTCAACGCCGGTCTCGAAGGTTTGCCGGTTGAAGCGCGTCACCAGCGTATGCCCGATCAACTGGATCAGCCCCCGCCAGAAGTCAATCCACTCCGGATCGAGCCGCGAGCCGCCCCTCCGCTTGACAAGCTTCTCAGTTGCTCTATCCCATACTTTCACGAGGTGCAGCGTGCTGTGCCGAGTGCCGGCATGGCCGTGCGCCCTGACCGTATGTGGGACAAACCGAGGCAATCTTGGGAACATGGACACCCGCCGCTGCCCTATACTCGGACCATACGCGAGCACGCACCATGCCGCAGCCATGGTTCACTATTGCCCAAAAACCGGTAGACGTAGATAACCTGCCCATCCTTGGGAATGCTTCTTACCTGATGGTGACGCTGTTTTCAGAATAACAAGCTTCAGGAGATGCCATGCTGCTGGTTGAAGGAATCTTGATCGGGGCGGCCTATGTGCTGCCCCCCGGTCCGGTTACCGCCGAAACGGTGCGGCGCGGCATGGACGTGTTCGGCGCAACGCTGCTGCTCTACTTTGGCGTATCAGCATTGCGAAACTGGAAACCACGGCCTGACCGGTATCACCATTGTCGGACAGCGCGGCGGGTCACACGCCATCGTATCTGCCCGCTGGATCTCGGCTGGCTGTGGCTGCATGCAGATCGTATTCGGACGCCGGCTGTGATCCTCGCTGCTCGGCATCCTTTCGCCTATCGAAGGAGACAATGATGCACCATAAAATTACGCTGCTCATCCTGGTGAGTGCGCTGCTGCTCGGCGGTGGACTAGTCGCGCGCAATGTCGCAGCCGCCAGCACCACGGTCGTCGTGAATGGAACCGGTGATCTTAGCGACTTCAATCCAGGCGATGGTCAATGTGACACCAATGGCACCATTTCCGGCAACCAGTGCAGCCTGCGCGCAGCGATCGAGGAGTTGAACGCGCTCGGGCCGGAAGCCATTTTCCATCGCATCACGTTCAACATCCCCGGTACCGGGCCGCATATCATCGCGCCTGAAGCGCCACTGCCCCAGATGAACGTGCCAATCTTTATCGATGGCACAAGTCAGCCCGGCGCATCTTGCGCAACGACCAGCGCCCCGGCCAATCTCCTGATCGTGCTCGATGGCAGTAATGCCGGCGATACGGCGGGGCTTATATTCGCTGCGGGTACCGATATCAGCAGCATCCGTGGCCTGGCAATCGGCAACTTCGCACGCGAGGGCCTGGTGCTGTTAAGCAACCAGGGCGATGTGTCGTGTACCTACATCGGCGTGGAGCCGGATGGACAAACAGCGATGGGCAATGGGCTTTCCGGGATTCGCATCAATGGCGATCGCAACCTGATTGGCGGCGGAAGTTCCAACGCGCGGCGCAACCTCATCTCGGCCAACGGTACGCAGGGGATTCAGGTCGGGGCAGGCTTGTCCAACCGCATCGAAAACAACTTCATCGGCACTACGGCGGATGGGATGAACGCCCTTGGCAACGCGGGCGGCATCGCCGTATTGGGAGCAAGCACTCTCATCGGCGCGCGTCCAGCGCAGAGCACATCGGGCAACCTGATCAGCGGCAACACCGAGTTTGGTATCCGGGTCAATGGCGGCGAGAACACGTTCATCCTGGGCAATACAATCGGGTTGGCGCAGGATGGCACAACACCGCTTGGCAACACCGGCAACGGCATCGAGGTCGTGGGCGCGGCGAGCAATACCGCTATTGGCGGTACCGGGACATTGGAGGCGAATCGTATTGCTTACAACAGCGGTGATGGCGTGATTGTGAACACTACTGCTGATGGCACTCCAGTCCAGGCTACGATCCGGGGCAACGCAATCTTCGACAACACCGATCTGGGTATCGGCCTGGGAACTGACGGTGTAGATACCAACGACCCCGGCGACACCGACAGTGGCGAGAACGGGCGTCAGAACTACCCGGTGCTGACCACGACCCCCGGTAGCCTGACGATCGACGTCGCGCTGGACAGCCGCCCCAACACCCAATATGTGATCGATATCTACCGCAACGCCACCTGCGATCGCCTGGGCCACGGCGAAGGGCAGCAGTATGTAAGCACGAGTGGCATTATAACCACCGACGCGAACGGGCGGGTCAGCTTGACGATCCCGCTGAACAACCAGACATCCGGCGACTATATCACCGCCACCGCCACCGACGCAGACGGCAACACCTCGGAGTTTTCGGCCTGCGCGATGCTCAGCCAGTTGCCGCCGGATGAGACGCCCACCGCGACGCTGCCGCCCGATGTTCCACCCACCGCGACGCCCGATCCCGACCCACTGCAGGAGTATACCGTCGCCCTACCGCTCGTTGTGCAATAACCGTGCGCGCTCTTATTAGGGGGCTTATGTATGAACCGCATTTGTCAATTGTTCGTGTTCGCCAGCTTCATCATCTTGTTCGCTGCATGTAGTAATGAGCCGCCGACTGCGGCAACAATTGGAGAACTCTGCTCGCTCAAACCCGGCACAGTGGTCAGGATCGAAGGGCAGTTGCGGTTGCCGATCATGGCGCTGCGGTGCGAGGAGGGCAAGTGCCGAATCACGCTTGGTAATGGCACCGATAGCATCAGCGTCCTCATACGCGCCGGCGAACAACCAACCGCCAACATGCTGAAACTCCCGCCGGCGCAGTATACGTTCGACGATCTTCAGGTGGTGCTGGATGACGACACGATCGCCGATCACACGACGCTGGTGGCGGTGACAGGGCGGGTGCGCCAGCCTTCGGCCAACGACTGTTACCTCGCCGCCTCGTCCGTGCAACGACCGTAAGGCAGGCCATGCACGTGGATGCAGAAACATACAAAGACCACATGATTGCGAACTTTATCGATCCAGCGACGGTGCAATGGATCTGCTTTCGGAGCGCGGTCGAGAACAACAGCATTCCGCTGGGCAACGATTGCTACTACGCGCTCCGCCTTGGCAGCGACGGCAGCGCCGAACTGGCGATCAAAGAGTATCACGGCTACACGTTCGAGCAGGAGGCACACCTGGTCGTACGCGGCAGGTGGAAACTATACAACCTTTGGGAAGACCGCTTCGCCATCCAGTTCATCGATCCGGTATTCGAGATTGTTCAAGTCGGGCTTGATGTGAGTTCCTATATCGAACGCTTCCGCACGGGGCAACCCTGGATGGTCAGCAGTGAGCAGGTTTGAGCTACCCGAAAACCTGAGGAATATGCATGGACAGAAATGAAGCTGAACAGACCTGGGAGCGCCTGGTTCGTGAAAGTGGCCCGTTGACGTATGCCCGACACCTCGACGACGAAGCGTTCTCCAGAGCCATTCAGGAACAGCGTACCGTGCTGATCGAGGTGTGGCGCGATGGCTATGGCAGCGGTTCCGTCTACATTACGCTGGTTGTCGACCGTGGGGTATTCGCTCTGGCAATGCACAGGCAACAACACAGCCATCTGTACTCCTGGAAAACCGTGGTCTTTGCGCGTCCGCTGCACTTGACCAATGCCGAGCGAGCACGTCTGGCGGGGGGTGGCGTCGATTGGGAAAACTGGTCAGAGATCCTGCATTTACCAGACCACTAGTCCCTGTTCCTGCCCCTGCGCCGAACGTGCATGTGTGCCGGCAGCACCGCCGTGGGTCTGGAAGTCTCTATGATGACCCGCATGGCAATGCTGCAGAACGATGCACGAGCGAACAACCCGATTCGAAGATAAGGAGCTATCTATGCTTATTTCACAATTTCGGCTTCGCAGCCTGAGCAACCTTGCCATCCTGCTCGGTCTGCTGCTGCCAGCCGGATTACCGACCAGGGCCATGCAGCTGGCACCACCGGAATCGACAACCAGCGCCCGTATTCAAACTGCCGGCTCTGGTGAGCAGGCGATCATCGAGGCCGGTGATGACGCTGAATTGTTTGGTGATCCCGTGGTGATCGATGGCGACCTGCTGGCAGCAACCTCGATCTATGCTGATGTCAATGGTGTGACGGCCGGCGCGGTCTACCTCTATCAACGCGACGCACAAGCGCCGAACGGCTGGAAGGAGATCCGCAAGCTGCACCGCAGTCCGCCGCATAATTTTGGGGTCTTTGGTGAGGCGCTCGCACTCCAGGGCGACACGCTGGTGGTCGGCGCGCCGCAGGATCAGCGCAATGATCCGGGTGGCTCCTGGCAGGGCGCGGTGTATGTGTACGAACGCAACCAGGGCGGCGCCAATACCTGGGGCCTGGTCGCGCAGCTCGCCGATGAGGCCGATGGCAAACTCCGCTGGTTTGGCAGCGCGGTGGCTATCGATGGCGATCTGATCGCGGTGGGGGTTGAGGGCGCTGATGGCAACCAGGGCAAAGTCTTCCTCTATAGCCGCGCCGCCGGCTGGGCACGCATCAAAACGATTACCGACCCGAACGGCGAGGCCGGCGATTATTTTGGCTCGGCAGTGGCCGTGCAGGGCGACACCCTGGTGGTGGGAGCGCGGGGTGGCGATGCCAATGCCACGACCGAGGACACCGGCGCGGCGTTCGTGTTCGAGCGCAACCAGGGTGGCGATAACGCCTGGGGCCTGGTGGCAACACTCGTCGCCGATAAACCCGCCGGGAAGAGTTTGTTTGGTGATGCACTGGTGCTCGATGGCGATACGGTCGTCGTCAGCGCCTTTAACGAAGATGTGTACGAGAATGACCAGCTTGTTGCGCGGCAGGTGGGTGCCGCCTATGTGTATGAGCGCAACCAGGACGGCGCGAATGCCTGGGGCCTCGTAACCGCGCTACGCCCGCCGGATGGAGAGACAACTGATATGTATGGCAGCGGCCTGGCGCTTTCCGGCGACGATATCTGGATTGGCGCGCCCAACTCCAATGCAGGCGGTTTTGAGCGACAGGGCATTTTATATCACTACCAGCGCAACCAGGGCGGCGATAATGCCTGGGGTGCGCTACCGCTGATCGAAGCTGATAACGGTTCGTTACGTGATCAATTCGGCAGCAGCCTGGCCGTCGATGGTGCGACCCTGGTGGCTGGTGCGCCGGGCCGGGATCAGTCGCAGGGTGCTGCCTACGTCATGAACGTGGCAAGCAAGTCCAGCACCCCCACGGCCAACACCGTCTTTCTCCCCATGCTGCTGCATGCATGGGTTCCGCCCACCGGTATGCTGGTCGATGGCGGTTCACTGGAAGATTCCAGCGAGGCAATCATTGGCGCGGTGCCTGGCACCCTGGATGCGCCGGTGGAGGCGACGATCACTACCACCTACCCGCCGGCGACATCCCTGCCTGGCGGCTTTATCCCGCGTGGCGATTACTACCGCGTGTCTGCACGTGCGCTCACAATTGCGCCTGCCGACAAGCCGCTGCTGGTGGGTCTGCCGGTGCCCGACAACGCCAACACCGCCAGACTCGCGGTTGCAGCGTTCGTCCCCGATGGCTACGCAAGTGGGCAGATCAAGCCCGAGCCGCCAACGCGTAGCTGGACAGAACTGCCCGGCAGTTACGATGCTGCCAACAACCTGTTTGTGATCACGCTGCGCGCACTGCTGCCCGAAGGGATCACGCTCGTGCTGTTCGAGCACCCTAACAACCAGCCGCTGCCGGAAGCCACGTCCGTCCAAGTCCAGCAGGGCGGGGCGGTGGAGTACTCCGTCGGTTGCTCACCAGCCTCGCAGAGCCAGGATGCCTGCACATTCGACAACTACGCATTGCTGGCGACCGAACTGGAGGCGGCGCACGCACTCTTTGTCGATACCCACGGCTTCAGTCCGCCGGCGTTGGTCCACCTGGCGGGCGCCTTTCTCGGCGCTGACCTGAAGCCTCAACTCAAGGACATCTACTACAATGCCACGGTGGGCACCGCTCCGTGTGTCGATCGGGCCAGTCGGCCATTCCGCGGCATCTATTATTGGACGACCATGCGGCTGGTGATCTGTATGGACGCCCAAACGACTGCTGATGACATTCGGGGAACCGTGCGCCACGAGCTATTCCACGCGATTCAGGCCGCTTACCCCAAAGTAGCCGAGGATTACTTGACACCGGAGACCTACAAACTCACCATCTGGACGCTCGAGGGTACTGCGGCCGCGGCCAAGCGGTCAAGTTTCCTGATGCTGCGCTCGTCCGATTATCCGCTGCGTGAAGCGACCGAGCCTATCACCAGCACCGAGGAATTGTACGAATACAGCACGCAGGATTTCTGGGTCTACACCGGACTGGAGGGCGAGCAGACCAATCACTACATCGAATATCTCAAGCCAATCTTTGAAAAAGGCGCCACGCCCGAGCACATCAATGAAGCGATTCCGCTGGGCGATGCCTACTGGGAATGGGCCAAGAACCAGGTGATCGAGCATCACCAACCCATGATCGATGCCTTCGTTAATGGGCCGTGCCAACTTGAGAGCCGAACGATCGATCCAACCAGTATTGCTTACCGTTCGCTTATTTTTTAGGGTACTAAATGGAATTTTCATCCCACTTGAGCCTGAAAAACCGACAAAATTTGGAACACTCTCCCCACTTTGGCGTACACGGTTCCGTAATGTGTAAAACATTTCTGCAATTTTCATCGCCATGTGGGGCGAGATGCTTCCCAGGTGGCCGTTTTTGACCGGCTAATGGGGAAATTTTACGAACTCGTTCCGAAAATAAGCGAACGGTGAGTTGTTATATTCGCAGTGTGAAAATAATTTGCGGTGTTTGCCGGGGAAAGGCAACAGATAGACCGGCGCTACCGGTTTTTGCGAGGAGAAAGAGAACGTCGCCGGCATTTTTAGAATGCCGGCGACGTTT
>DAOTUI010000242.1:0-12477 GCA_034437035.1 Chloroflexaceae bacterium | reverse complement strand
GCAGTTGCTGTCGGTGTCGCAGTTGCTGTCGGTGTCGCAGTTGCTGTCGGTGTCGCAGTTGCTGTCGCGGTAGCAGTTGCTGTCGGCGTGGCGGTGGCCGTCGCCGTCGCCGTGACGGTCGGCGTCGGTGTTTCGGTCGGCGTCGGTGTTATCGTCGCCGTCGCCGTGACGGTCGCCGTCGGTGTTATCGTCGCCGTCGCCGTGACGGTTGCCGTCACGGTTGCTGATGGCGTACTGGTCGCCGTCGCCGTTGCTAATGGCATACTGGTCGCCGTCGCTGTCGCAGTTGATGATGGCGACGGCATGACGGTGGGTGTTGCCGGCGCTGTGCTGGTTGGTACCGGTGTCCGCGTGCGCGTCGGCGTTGGTTCCGGTACCTGCGTTGCTGTTGCGGTGGCAGCGGGGCGTGGGGTGCGGGTAGCGACATACGGCGTTACTGTTGCTGTGGCAACCGACACCGTCGGCGTGCGCGTCGGCACCCGGGTTGCCCGTGGTGTACTGGTTGCCGCGACGATTGGCGGCGTTGCTGTCGCTGTGGCAACCGGCGTCGCTGATGGCCCAACTGCTACCGGCGTACGCGTCGGGACGACCGACGGCATGATTGAATCAGGTTCCGGGCCACCGGCCGTTGTCGGAACCCGCGCGGTTGCTGTGGCCCCAGCGGCCGGTCTGGTAGTCGGATCAACGACCGGCCGATTGGCGGTACGCTGCGGTCGCGGTGATGGACTGGTGACGGATGGACGCTGTACCACTCGCTCTGGTGTCGCTGATGCACTGGTAGCGGATGGTCGCTGTGCCACCCGCTCCGGTCGTTGCGTTGGCCCGGTATCGGGTAGTGGCGACTGTGCCAGCGCGATAGCAACGGTTGGCACCATACGGTTGGCGCGGGGCGTTGGCGTTGCCGCATCCAACCCGGAGGGCATAAAGGTCTGCGCGCCCGCTACCGGCGTAACCGTTTGACTGCGCGTATCACGCAGCGTATCCGCAACAATTGCAGGATCGAGCGGTGGGTAGCGGGGGGCATCATCCGGCCAGGGGCCGTAGTCGGCCTCCAGGCGGGAGAGCAGACTGATCGCATAGCGGTCATCCTGGGGCGCGACCATGGCCAGCCCGATATTGGCAGTACCATACGTCGCCCCCACGACAATGAGAAAGATCAGCAGACTGGCCACCTGCAGCAGGTGACGCCGGAACCAGGTTCGTAGCTTTTTATACTGGTTGGTCGTATGTTGCATTGTTTACTCCTGGCATCCAGATGGTAAAGACGCTGCCCTGGTCGCACGTGCGCGCCAGGCCGATTGTGCCCCCCTGCCGCTCGATCAACTCACGCGCGATCACCAGGCCCATCCCCAGACCACGCGGCTCGGCATTCAGGCTCTCGCCACTACGACTAAAACGCTGGAACAGATTTGGCACTACTTCGGCGGGTATGCCGGGCCCGCCGTCATGCACGGCAATGCTGACGCCGTTCTCCTGATGGCCGGCGATGATGCTGACCGGCGCACCCGCGCCATATTTGATAGCGTTGTCAACCAGTTGCAGGAGGGCAACCTGTAGCAACTGGGTATCAGCCTGGACGGGAGGAAGATCGGCGGGAAGTTCCGTCAGTAATTCAACCCCGGCAGTATCGGCGGCACTCCGCAGGCTGTTGACCACAGTCTCGATCATGCTCCGCAGATCCAGGGTAGTAAGCTCAAATGTCAGTGCCCCCGTTTCGATTTTCGTCACCAGGATAGCCTTCTCGATGAGTAGTCGCATCGCGCTGGTCTGGCGCGACGCCATTTCTACCAGTTCGGTCTGCTCCGGCGGCAGCGCACCGCCAACCCCCATCAGCAGCATCTCGACGGCTCCCTGGATCGTTGTCAATGGCGTACGCAGTTCGTGCGAGATCACGGCAACCAGATCGGTTTTGGCCTGGTCCATTGCCACTTCGTCCGTAATATCTTGCAGGACGATTACTTCACCGGAGAAAATTCGGGTTGACAGGGGCATGCGATCCAGGCGCACCACTGAAGAGTTAACCTGGTAGCGCGTATGCATCTGCATGGTGGGACCGAGGAATGCTCCCGCCTGGGAGAGCGGCGTCAACGGCAGTTGGTCAAACTGGTAGCGTCCCCAGGCCCAATCGTAGATATCAAACAGCTTCTCCGCCGCCGGGTTCATCAGGACCACCCGGCACTCAGTGTCGCAGACCACAACGCCGTCGGTAATGCTCTCCAGGATGACGCGGCGGTAGTTGCCCTCGGCCTGCACTTCCAGGTAAAGCTGTGTGTTGTAGAGCGCGGCGGCGGTCATGCTCGTCACAATCGTCAGCGGCTCAAGTTGTGTGCGGGTGAATGTCTCCGGTTGGGGGTGGAGGAGCAGCAAGAGCCCCAGCAGGCGCCCCTGCGTGATCAGCGTGGCACAACAGAGTTCGGCAACAGCGTCGGCAGGCAGATCAAGGAAGCCCAATGCCGGATGCGTGGACTCCAGGGCCACCGGCTGTTCGGCAAGTTCCATGAGCGCCATCACCGCCGGAACATCGTCCACTGATCGGGTATGCCACGCCTGCAAGAGCGGACTGGTCGTATCACCGGCATAGCAACGCCAGCTCTCCCGATCCTTGAGCAGCGCCAGCACCATAGTTCCGGGTACCAGCGGCTGCACTGCTGCGTTCGTCTCGCTCAGGATGGCGGCAACCTCAAAATGCGTATTGAGCGCGCGGCTGGTCTGATAGAAGTGCAGCAGGCGCCCGGTCATATGATTAAAGGCCGAGGAGAGCAACCCCAGTTCGTTGCGGCTGGTGACGTGGCTGCGCCGCTGGAGGTCGCCCCGGGTCACGGCACGCGCGGTGTGTAGGAGTTCATGCAGTGGCAGGGTGATCCGCCGCGCAATGATCAACCCGATGCTGATAACCGTCATGATCAGAATGGTACCAAAGAGCAGGACCAGCAGCCGCCCCCGTGCCCAGGCATCGACAATAAAGTTACGCGACAGGCCCACCCCGAAGAAACCGTCCGTCGTCCGGCGGATCTTCAGTGGGCTGTAGGCAAACTGGTAGCCCCGCCCGTTGATGGTCAGTACGCTCTGGATGTGAACCGGTTCCGCTCCTATCCGGGCAGCCTCGAGTTGGGTCAGCGCATCGGGGGGAATATCAGACTCCCCGAAGTCTTCCACCAGCACCTGGCTGGTCGCCACGGAGGTGCCCCGGCTGTTGTAAAAGGTTGTCACCCCGGCATTGCTGCGGCCTTGCAGTTCCGCCAGCAGTGCATCAATTGGTATCCCGACCATCAACCCGCCGACAAGCTCGCCGGACCGGCGCACCGGAGCTACGGTGAAGAGGTGCCCATCCTGAAACGCGGTGAACTTATCGCCATATTCATCGCGCTCTTCTGCTACAATCTGCTGTACCAGCCACCAGGTATCGAGTTGTGGCACCGGCAGTTCCAACGCCACAGCCGCAGCATCAGGTTCAGGTGATCGCTGCCGGCTTAACAGCGGCGCACCTTCAACGGTAAATGCAATCAGGGTAGCGAGATCTTCATTGACCCAGTGGGGATAGAGCAGCGCTTCCAGTGCATCGGCGTCCGCGGCCTGCAGCGCCGCGTCAACGCCCTGGGTAAAGACCATGGCCCGCAGTTGGGTTAACTGGCGCGCTTCAATCAACACCAGACCATCGCTCGTAGCCTGACCGGCCTCGATCAGGCGATTCGATAGCCGCTCTTGTAGGGTACCGACGGTGAGACGTACGCCTAAGAATGTTACGGTTAGCGATAAGATGAGGGCCAGTAGGAGGTACGGAAGGATGATCGTATGGCTGATGCGCGAGCGCGGGGGGCGACGGCTGGAACGAACACGCATGATGACCATCCTTGAGCATAACGTAAACGGAGATATTGATAGTTGAACGACATGCGGTTGCCGGTTAACACGTTTCCGGCGTTATGTTACCTGAACCGATTGGGTATCTCCTTCGGACAACCCGGAGTGAGACCTGCTCACACTACGATCATGGTGGAGAGTATACCATGCCGGCGTGCGCAAGACAATACTTCATGTCGGCTTCTGCTTTTCAGAATATCCGGGGTTGCATATTTTGAACGATTATCAGGTTGCGATTTGCACTACCGTCTGCACGATTGCCGTGACCGCGAACGAAAGGTTACAGCAGGTTATACGGGAGGTGCCGGCAGCCGTGTCACGGGCATACCGGCCGGTAGTACGGATTGAGGCAGAGCAGGCCGGATGCCCGCCCGGGGCAAGATTACAAATATTTCACGAGGTGCCAGTGGTTACTCTCGGCGTGCGGCGTATATTCCACCTTATCCATGAGGTTGTAGATCAGAAACAGCCCATAGCCCCGCTCGCGCACCTCGTCTAAGTTTGGCGTGGGCACACACGCCAGATCGAACGTACTGCCAGTGTCGCGGAAATCAATCGTCATCTGCGGCGGGTCGGGGAGCAGTGTCAGGGTGATGGTTATACGACCATCGGGATTTCCGGCGTAGGCATGTTCCACAATATTGGTACAAACCTCGTGAGCCGCCAGTTGCACATTGTAGGTGACAACTTCCCGGTCGGCGATACCGGCGACACTGGTCAATAGTTCTTCAATACAGCCACTTAGGAGTTTCAGATATTTATAGGCCGCTGGGAGTTCAAGGTATATATGTTCAGCACGCGGCAAACTCATGTCGCCACTCCTTTAATAACGACGAGCGTCTGGTCATCTTCTTGCGGACAATCGGCTTTAAATCGGTCAACCACCGTAAACAGACCATCGGCAATATCCTGGGCTGACTGTTGGGCCAGCGTATTAACCAGATCCAGGAGCCGCTCATGTCCAAACATTTCATCGTCCGGATTGCGCGCATCGGAGAAGCCGTCGGTGGCGACAATCAGGAGGTCGCCGGGCCGTAGCGCAATTTCCTGGTTCTCACAGGAACTCACCGGAAAAATCCCGATAGCCGTACTATCGGCCATCAGCATCGTTGCGGCACCCGCCGCCGGGCGATAGATCACTGGCGAGTGTCCGGCATTGGCATAGTGCAACATCTGGTGTTGGGGATGATACTGCCCAACAAACGCCGTGGCAAATACACCGACCTGCGTAAAATCGTTGTAGAGATCTTTGTTCGACTGCTGCAGCACCACGCTGGGGGTCGGTTCCGGCATAAAGAAGGCCTTGCTATGAATCGCCATACGGGTCATGGTCATCAAGAGCGCTGCCGAGAAGCCCTTACCACTGACATCACCAATCGAGAAGGTAAATGGTCGATCCGTCCGGCAGATAAAATCATAAAAGTCGCCGCCAACCTGAAACGCCGGGCGCGATGCCGCAAAAATATCCAGTCCCGTGACATGCGGCAGATGTTTGGGCAACAGATCCTGCTGCACCTGCCGGGCCAGCTCCATCTCAGCCCGAATTTTGGCCTGGTCAAACGTCTCTTTGTAGAGCAACACTTTCTCAATCTGCGCACTGGCCTGATTCGCAATTGCGCGGGCCAGTTTAATATCGGGGGTTTGAAACCCCTGCCCCGGTTCGCGCAGCATGCCCAACCCGGCTATAACACTATCCCGCGTCTTGATCGGGATAAACAGCAGATCGCGCGGACAATCGGTCATGGCGTTGGAAAAGTCCGTCGTTATCAGGGAAACCTCCGGCGCAGCCGAATAGGCCTGCCAGAAGCAGCGCCAGAGCAGCGCCTCATCGATCTCCGCCGGCGGATGTTGCACCACAATCGGGTCAGCAATGGACGGCACAAACATGGCAAACCCGTTCCGGGCCTTGATCAGCCGCAGCGACTCGGTCACTAGCGCGGTCAGGGTCTCCTCGATGGTAAGATACTGGCTCATCGAGTGCGAGAGCCGGTACAGCGCAACAAGTTGATCCTGCGTGACCACCAGATCCGAGGCCATGCACTCGATTTCATATTCTAGCCGAAAGAGATGCGCGATCAACTCGACATCGGCCGCAAGCCGCGCGCGCGCCGCCGGGCCATGCAACCCGGCTACCCGCACATCGCCAACTACCTGATCACCGACGCAGATCGGCATAACCAGGCCGGGCCGGCTGGTCTTACTGCCGGTCGGCCAGTCTGCCAGGGATTGCCCTTTTTGCCAGACGCCAAACGCTGTTGCACCATTGGCCAGCCAGGCTTCAGCCAGCGTGGTAAACCGGGCATAGTGTACCTGTATGAAAGCTGAAAACATGCTCATCGGCTTAATGTGTAAGCGCGCGGATGGCATGGTCTTCGTCTACAAAGATATTGAAAGCCTTACTCAGCCGGGTCATTTCAAAAATCATATAGACCTGCCGCTGCAATCCGCACAGATAAAGTTCACCGCCACTCTGCTGACACTGTTTGAGTCCACGTACCAGGGTCGCCAGGGCTGTTGAATCTACAAAGTTCACCCCCGCCAGATTCACAAGAACATTGGCCGGCACGGCGGCAGAAGCCTGCTCCAGCCAGATGACAATTGGCTGAGCGGTGTTCTTATCAAATCGTCCACTAAGTTCCAGAATAGCGACTTGATCAGCATAACGTGTTACTACATTCATATGTGTACACTCCCTGATTTCCAGAGCTCTAACTACAATGCGTGCTGTTTGTGCGACTGTTCCATATCAGAAATATTTGCAAGTCCCGGCTTCCGACACAGGGAACTTCTGCCACGCCGCAGCCAGGCCACGGGTGTTCGCAGAAGAATCATTATTTCACTTCGCCGTGTACGGGTCGCCACAAAAAAGGTGTCTGCGATCACCATTTCTTCTAGATCACTGGCCGGGCCCGTTTGAATATACCACAATCCGGTAAATCCTGCTGGACACTCAAACCGCTTCTGGTACCATTCCGCCTGAACCAGATCAACTTCGGCGGGATGGAGCGGCTTGACGCCAACCAGTGCCAGATCACCCATACATACATTGACAAGTTCGGGCAGGCGATTCAGTTCCCAGCGCCGTAACCAGCGCCCCACGGCATTTACGGTTCCATCACGGCGCGTGGTACAGAACATCAGGAGATCAAACGTCTCTATATCCGCATCAGCCACCGGATCTCCCTCCCGACGTGTGGCGCGCCGGCCGCTATGGGTTTCGCGCTGGAACACCGCGCCACCGGAGGCCAGCCAGACCAGCGGGAGCAGCAGCAGCAGCAGTGGCAGCAGCATGAGTAACAGCAGCAATGCCCCCAGTCGATCCAGCACCCGGTGGTAGCGCCCACCCCATGACCCGGCGGAGACGGCTGCGGATAGCAGAAATGCGTCAACCACCTGGATACTTTGGCCGGTTTCCGGCTCAATAATGGTTGTCTGATTGACTACGCGATCTGTTATGTCAACCATGCGGCCAACATAGGTCTGTTCCAGGATGCTGCTCCGGCGTACCGTTGCCTCGTCGTCAATGATAACATTGTCACCCAGCACGGTCATTGGCCCAATTTCAACATTCTGCCCGATCCGGCAATTATCGCCAATGTAGACCGGCGGTATCAGATGGGCTGCCGGGTGAATGAAGTGATTCCGGCCGACCCAGATGCCGGGCGCAAGTGACCGACCGGTGATTGCGGGATAACGCACCGTGCCGGCATTGGGAACGGCAGCTACATCCGGAGGACCGGCAGCATAGGCACTCTGCAAGAATGTCGCCTGTGCCTGTTGGTACGCGCGCAACGAGTTTAATGGATTGTAGTAGCCCGGCATAACATAGCTCCGGACCGGTACATCCGCTGCGAGCAGGGCCGGCAGGAGGTGGTGTAGACAGTCGTACGGTGTACGCGCCGGAACAAACTGCAGAACCTCCGGCGCAAAAATATACGCCCCCGTGGCGATCATGCGCTGGACCGCACGACTATCGTCCGGCGACACCAGCCGCCCCTCCGCATCAACCGCGACCAGTCCCGCCGCCGCTAGATCCGGTTGCTCCGACGGATTAGCAGCCGGATGCACAATGCACGTTGCCGGACCGCCGTGCTCCTCGTGGTAGGCCACTGCTGCGGCAATATCAAGCTCGAGCAGCGCATCGGCCGGAAGGAGCAGGAACTTCTCATTCAGGCGGGGGGCGGCCCACTTCAGCGCCCCCGCCGAGCCCCAGGGCTGGGACTGCATTACATACTCAATTTGCATGCCCCAGCGGCTACCACTCCCCAGATAGGACATCATCGCCCCACCCCGCTGGTAGAGACTGACCAGGAGGCGTTTTTGACCGGCACGCGCCAGCAACTCAAGCGTGTATGCTATCACTGGTCGATTGACTAGCGGAAGCATTGGCGTGGGCACGGTCTCTGTCAATGGTTGTAATCTGGTTTCTTCGTCAGTTGCAAGAAGTATGACATGCATGAGCTTCCACCTAAAATTCTACTGTTACAAAAAGTAATCTCTCTACTGCCGAACCAGGGCGCTATGGATTTGCTGCGGCAATCTGCTCTACCGGTTCCGGTGCCGGCGGTGCAGTTGGGGCCACCGCCGCCGGCAGATTGGGAAAGAGCGCAAACATGCTGTCTAACCGCACAAGTTTCAGCGTGTGCTGCACATCCCGGGAGCAACCGGCGATCCGCAACGCGCCACCCTGTTCGCACGCAAATCGCTCAATGCGAATCATCGCCGCCATGCCGGCACTGGCTAAAAACACCGTCTCACTAAAATCAAGGATCAGATGGGGGTTCTGCTCCAGGCGCTGCATACACTGCTCAATCATCGCCGCGGTGGTGGTGGTATCCAGCCGACGGGGCATTTTCAGCGCCTGCCAGCCGGCATAATCTGCCTCCGCTGCGCTGAAGGGCTCCGCCGGTGTGTGCGCCGGCTTAAGGGCTGTCTCCACATCGGCATAAATCTCAAAGAAGCGCTCCAGCCGGGTGACGGCAAAAATCTCGTTGATATGCGGCGGAACGCCGGCGAGCCAGAGCGCACCACCGGCCGCACGCGCCTGATTGGACAGAGCTACCAGGGAACCCAGTGCGGCGCTGTCAAGAAACGCGACCTGCGCCAGATTCAGGATGAGGAATGGACTGCGGGCAAGGGCTTCTTCCGCCCGCTGGACCAGTGCGGCACGATTGGTGATGTCTACACGACCACGAACGTTGAGAATGACGCGATTATCAATGATGATCGAGTCAGAGTCGGAGGTGGGCAGCAGCGTCTGCGGTGACTGCCCCCGGCGCATAGTCCAGGCCTGGCGCGCAAAGAAGTAGCCGAAGTAGAGCAGATCATGGACATAGCGCTTCCAGAGGCGGCGCGGCTCCTGAACCAACCGGTAGAGCCACTCCAACCCGACCCGCTGCATCCAGCGCGGTGCGCGCCGGGTCACACCCACAATCAGATCAAGCGTCCCGCCAATGCCAATACTAACCGGCACGCCTAACTCATGCCGATGCATGCTGATCCATTTCTCCTGCTTGGGATTGCCAAAGGCCACCAGCAGAATATCCGGGCGGACGGCCTGTACCTCCTCCAGCACGCTCCGATCCATCTCCAGCACCGAGCAATTCGGCGGTGACGCCGTGCCGACAATCTTCAGGCCCGGATGACGTGCCTGCAGGATCTCAGCGGCGCGCGCGGCGACACCGGGCCGGGCTCCGAGCAGATAGATCGAGTGGCCTTTCTCCGCCGCACGTTCGGCCAGCGCCGGCACCATATCTGCGCCGGTTACGCGCCCTTCCAGCGGCACCCCGAGAGCCCGCGCTCCCCAGACCAGCGGCATACCGTCAGCCGTGGTCATATCAGCTTCTTGCAGGATACGCTGAAGTTCAAGATCATTCAACGCATTGACAACAAAATCGGCATTAATCGTTGCAACTTGATGACTCCTGCCCGTGGCGCGACCAACTGCGATGAAATCGTCAAGGCGTTGTAATGCCGCATCCATAGTCAGATCATCAATCGGGACGCCGAGAAGAATAAGTACTTTGCGCATGGTTTGCTCTCAGCCTTCTACTGTATTAGTACGATAACGCGACAGATCGAGTGATGGTCATAACCGGCATTGCTGCAAGAAAGGCCGGACAGGTCCGGGCAGGACCGCTTTAGTATGCGCCTTTCGCAAACAGAACAGCCGGAATGGTTTTGAGCAAAATTTCAATATCTTTCCAGAGACTCTGTTCCGCAATATACTGCAAATCAAGTTCAACCCAGCGCTGAAAATCCAGGTCACTCCGGCCGGAAACCTGTTGCAACCCGGTAATACCGGGAATAGCATTTAACCGCCCAATCTGTTCATAGGTATACTGCGCGACTTCGCGTGGTAGCGCCGGGCGCGGACCAACCAGGCTCATGTTGCCCCGCAACACATTGAAAAGTTGCGGGAGTTCATCAATACTCAACTTCCGGATGGCCCGTCCTACGCGGGTAATCCGCGGATCATGCTTCATCTTGAACACCGGGCCATCGACTTCATTTTGTGCCTGCAGATCTTTGAGACGCTGTTCCGCATCGACATACATTGAACGGAATTTGTAACAGGCAAACGGTTCACCCCACTTACCCACCCGCGTCTGACGGAAAAAGATTGGGCCGGGCGAGTCGAGCCTGACCGCAATGGCCGTCACGATCAGCACTGGCAACGTCAGGATCAGGGCAACACCGGCAACGATAACATCAAGGGTTCGCTTCAAGCGATTGACCAGGCGGGTGCGAATAACCCAGAGTGTCAGAATCAACCGCAGCCGCTGTGTTGTTTGGATATTCCGAAACCGCTCGTTGGCAAAGAAATCTAACATTTGCGCTGTTTTGGCACTGTCCTGGTGTTTGATAGGCATTTCGTTCATTGCCGCCTCCTCAATTGACATACTTGAATGCGCGGATATACGCTGCACTGCCCACAATACCATCTATCAATGAAAAGTATCTTCACATAACGGGTTGCGGCATTACGATTAGCTCATACGGTTTTGGTTTTGCCTTAACATATAACCGCCACACGCAGCACTTATCGGAATGTTAGCTTCCTTCCGGCTTCACTGCACAGGGCAGGCACTCTCTTCTGCGAAACCTTGCCCGCAGTTGCACCCCGCACCTACCCATGCTATAATCGCTCTCGCTGTGTGCAGGAACATTCACGAACAAGATGTCCCTGCACGAGCCAACGAAAGAGAGTGATCTGCTCATCAAGAGAGGCTGAGGGACTGGCCCGACGAAGCCCGGCAACCCCACGCT
Source organism: Chloroflexaceae bacterium (assembly GCA_034437035.1). Lineage (GTDB taxonomy): Bacteria > Chloroflexota > Chloroflexia > Chloroflexales > Chloroflexaceae > CAKZQX01. The sequence goes on along the minus strand of DAOTUI010000242.1, from coordinate 1,347 downwards.
AGGTACCGAGAGATTGAATAGCGGTACTGATCGGGAAGGTGCCAACTCCTGCAGGCGCTGTGCCTGGGAGATGGGACGCGTTATCGAGAGAAGCCTTTCGCCACGCGTAGAGGCTTTTTTTGTTGCAGAGTGACTGTATGCCTACGGAAGAACTGCGGACAGTCTGGTGGGAAGATGAGGCGGTCTGCCTGATTGACCAGCGGGTGTTGCCGCATCAACATGTAATTGTACGCTGCCGTACGCCGGCGGAGGTGGCCCGGGCTGTTAAAACTATGCAGGTGCGGGGCGCGCCGGCCATTGGTTGTACTGCGGCCTACGGCATGGCCCTGGTAGCGCAGTCCAGTGCTGCTGCCGACAGCGCCGCCCTGCTTGACGAACTGGTACAGGCGAAGGCGTTGCTCGATGCGCAACGGCCCACGGCGGTGAACCTGGCATGGGCAACGAGCCGTATGCTACAAACTGCGCAGCAGTCACCTGCCGGGGAAGTGGCGGATCTGCGCTCCCGGTTGCTGGCCGAAGCGCATGCAATCCTGGCCGAAGATCTGGCGATGTGTCATGCGATTGGTGCGCACGGCGCGGCACTCATTCCTGAGCGGGGCCATGTGCTGACCCACTGCAATGCGGGTGGTCTGGCGACAGCCGGGTATGGTACGGCGCTGGCACCCCTGCGGACTGCCCATGACCAGGGCCGTTCGCTGCATATCTTTGTTGATGAAACGCGGCCCTTCTTGCAAGGCGCCCGCCTGACGGCCTGGGAGTTGCAGCAGGCCGGGATTGACCAGACATTGATCACCGATAATATGGCCGGGTACCTGATGCGCCAGGGGGCAATTGACTGTGTGATTGTCGGCGCTGACCGGATTGTGGCAAATGGCGATGTGGCCAATAAAATCGGCACCTACACGCTGGCGGTGCTGGCAAACGCGCATAATCTGCCCTTTTTTGTTGCCGCACCCTCTTCGACCATCGATCTGGCGCTGTCGAGTGGTGATGAGATTCCTATCGAGGAACGTGATGCCGGCGAGGTGACGCATCTCGGCGGCCGGCCGATTGCCCCGGACGGAGTGCCGGCGGTCCATCCGGCATTTGATATAACGCCACATACGCTGATTACGGCTATTATCACTGAGCAGGGCGTGGTGACACCGCCGTTTGCCGAGAAGCTACGCCGCATTGCCATGCATGAAACGTCAGGTTCATAGCAAGAACAACCATATTACTTACCGTTCGCTTATTTTTTAGGGTACTAAATGGAATTTTCATCCCACTTGAGCCTGAAAAACCGACAAAATTTGGAACACTCTCCCCACTTTGGCGTACACGGTTCCGTAATGTGTAAAACATTTC
>DAOTUI010000241.1:0-6722 GCA_034437035.1 Chloroflexaceae bacterium | reverse complement strand
GTGCAGGCCTGGCTTCCGCATGATCAGCAAGATAACCTCAGACACCTACGAGGCACTTACCTCCGGCATACGCGTTGCCATGGCGTCATAAGCGTTCTGAAGCATTTTCTCGGTAGTTTCCCATCCTACACACCCATCGGTAATTGACACGCCATATCGCAGTTGTGACAGATCAGAAGAACCTGACTGTTTTCCTTCGTTGAGATTGCTCTCAATCATCATGCCGACCAGAGACTCATGCCGGCTCAGATGTTCCTCCAGCACGGTGTTCCAGACGGCCTCTTGCTGCGTGTGATCGTAGTTGGAGTTTGCATGGCTACAGTCAATCATGATCGAAGGTGTTAGTTTGGCTGCCTGCATCTTCTCCTCAACCTGTGCCAGACTCACCGTATCATAGTTTGACCGGATCACACCGCCGGTGCGGCTGCCGCGCATAATGATCATGCCGTCCGGGTTGCCCAGCGTTTTCACCACACAACTGATGCCATCCTGGGTAATCCCCAGGAAACTATGCGCCGTGGTCGCCGACACAAACGCATTGACCGCCACCTGAATATTGCCGTCGGTGCTATTTTTGTAGCCAACCGGCATTGAGAGGCCGCTGGCCATGGCACGATGTGGTTGGGACTCGACCGTCCGCGCACCAATGGCAGTCATGCTGACCAGGTCGGAGATATACTGCGGGCTGATCGGGTCAAGCATCTCCGCGGCGGTTGGCATGCCCAGATTATTGATCTGGAGCAGCAACTCGCGTGCTTTGCGCAACCCCTCTTCCATATTGAACTCACCATTCATGTGGGGGTCGTTGATAAACCCGCGCCACCCGGTTGTCGTGCGCGGCTTTTCCATAAACACCCGCATCACAATAAACAGGCGATCCTGAAACCGGCGATGTGCCTGATATAGCTTCTGGGCGTACTCTACCGCTGCCGCCGGATCATGGATCGAACAGGGGCCGACAACCAGCAAGAGCCGCGGGTCTTGCCGGCGGACAATCCGTTTGATGACTTCGCGGGCTTCAAACACGGTATTGCCGGCAACTTCCGTCAGGGGAAACTGCTCTTTCAACACCCGGGGCGCGATCAGCGGGGTGAGCGTCAAGACATGAAGATCATCTACACGTCGCACAACAATCCTACTCCTTTGTTCATTCGTCTGTTCATGGGAATTCGTGGTGGTTGCAGCATACCGCTCCCACTTCTCTGAGCAATCAACAGACACAACCGGCCTATCCCGGGCCATGCTCCTGCACCAGACCGTATCATACCACATGCATGGATGTGCGCCGTGTAGTGTACCACAACATGAGATCGATGCGAACAGGTTGATCAGGGTGTGACGGGACGTTTGGCAAATTTCCCGCCGGCTGGTCGGCCTATGCTATAATTTACGTACCGTACGCAGGACGCTCTGCTCCAATCTGGTACCAGACCAGAACGCGGTCTTCGTCTGCGGCAGTACAAACCAGGCGTTTGACCAGATGAACACCTGATTTGGAACCGACCGTGTAACTCGTGTAATTCAGGGTAAACATAATCGACAACCGACAGTCGGGAATATGAAAATAGTGCGCCGGGACATGCGCATACACCCGGATATGTGGAGTGAAGTACCATGAAAACTGATATTCCGCTCAAGCTGCTGACCGCGCTGCGTGGGGCGGATCTCCTGCCACTATTGGGTTTGCCGGCTGATTCGCTGGTGCGTGTGGAAACGCGGGAACTTCCCGCCGGCGCGACCCGGCTTGACACGCTGCTGCGCGTGCGCAGTCCCCAGGGACAGGACTACCTGCATCTGGTGGAGTGGCAGGGCTACTACGACCCGGTGGTGCTCTGGCGGCCGGCGGGCTATGTGGCCTGGTTTGGGCAACAGGAGCCGGGTACGACCGTGGTGGGCACGGTGATCTATCTCGCGCCGGAATATGACGTGGGCGATACGCTGATGCAAGTGATCGATGGACAGGTCGTGCAGGCGTGGCCGGTGGGGCGGATTCAACTCTGGACGCAGGATGCGCAGGATGCGCTGGCCGCGAACAGCCTGGGGCTGGCGGTACTCAGCCCGCTGATGCACAATGCCGATGCCTCCCTGGTAGAAGCAGCCGCCCGAATGGTGGTAGCGCAGGCACCACCGACATAGCAGGGTGATCTGTTATCAATTCTGGGTACCTTTGCGGAACCACTCCTGCAACCGCAACGATTTATGAATCTGGCGGACGCGCAGAAGCGCGTCCCTACCGGACAAACCTACCGGGTTCTACGTGTAGCTACTGCTCCAGACTCTCGTAGCACTCCTGGCGGAAGCGCGGTGTGCAGATGCATAGAAAAACCAGATCGCTGTCGCCGGTGTTGCTAATGCGCTGCGGCGTTCCAACCTGAATGACCACCAGATCGCCGGGGGCAACATCCGTCGGCGGGAGATCGCCAATCTCCACCCGTCCCTGCCCCGCCAGGATGACATAGCGTTCCACCGCATTGCTCAAGCGGTGGAGCGCTGTTGTGACGCCGGGCGCTACCCTGGCCCGCGCTATTGATACCTCCTCGTCTTCGGATGTGTTCAGCAGTTCGAGAATAAAACAGCGCTCATCGCTGTAGAATTCGGCGGCTTCGTCTAACTTGCGAATACAATCGCGCATGCGTTGCTCCTTCTGGCTTATGGCAGGGTGCCGCAAAACCGGATGCGACTGTCAAGTTACACGAGTTACGCGATCCCTTCTGCAGAAGGGAGATATCGCCTCCGGCAGGGCGGAACTGAACCTCCTTTTTGCCGGAAATGTTGCACAAAGTGCAACATTTCCGGCAAAAAGATCCATAATGTGCCATGCTGTCGCAGGCGAATAAGACTATTCATTCCAGGCATTTGCCAGGTTTGGAACCAACCGCGTAACTCCTGTTAAGTCAGATAAGTTGACATAACCATGTGTCGATTGCCTGGCTCACCCGCTCATCGGTTGCGCCTTCCGGCATTGCTGCCTCCATTGCCGGTAGTCCCGGCGGTACCTGCTTGTAGAAGTGGTTTAGCGCAGGCATTTTTGCCTGCGCAGTGTTGGTCGGGTGTCCGTGGCGTGCTGCATAGAGCCGCTCACCATTTTCCGGCGAGACCGAGTTGTCTTGTCCACCCTGGACAATAAGCACTGGACGGGTTATCGCTGCGATAGCCTGCACCGGATTAAGCGCTGCATCATACTCTCGCAAATAGCGCTGTGAGTCCGTATCCATGGCATGGACACCAAAGGGCGGCAACTGCTGTTGCAGGTCGTCCGGGATTGGTTCGCCGGCACGCACAAGTTCCAGCGAGCGTTGAAAAGCCGCAAACGGAAAGCGGAAATCACTGAACGGAAAGGTTAGCATCCCATCATCCTGCACCTGGGTTTCTGTCTGCCTGATCATCAGATCAAAGAAGCGATACGCCGGACCCGAAAGACTGATAAAGGCGTCAATGGCTACATCGGTGTGCTGAGTGAGCAGGAGCAGGGCGACCACACTCCCTTCGCTGTGACCGGCAAGCGCGCAGGCCCGGGCCTGCGGCACCATATCGCGGATAACCCGGCATGCCTGCGCCACCACCACCGCCCGCTGGGCAAAGCCCCGCTGTGCAGTGGCCTGCGCCGGATCGACGACGACCTGACCGGCGCGGGCATAGCGTAGTACTGCATGCCCCTGGCGGGCTAACTGATGGGCCAGGTCGGCATAGGTATTGGGTCGCATCGCAAACGGGTTATGATCACTGGTTGCATAGTTGCCATCCAGATCATTAAAGAACGATCCGGGGATAATAACAATGCACCAGGTAACATCTCCATGTTTTGGCAGAGTCAGTGCTGCGGGAATGGCAACACCATCAACCTCAAACTGGAATGACGTTTCAGTGATTTCTCGATCGATTGCATGCTCCATGTGTTTACATCCTTTCTCGATAACAGGTCAATGCCTGGTTCATAAAGCGCTGAAGTTCGGCATCAAAGGGTCGTTGCTGCTCCGGCCACTGCTCCGCATCCTGGTAGGCGGTAGCCGGCGCATGCTCTATGTCAGGATCACCCTGCGTGAACGCCTGAATCAGTTCGTGCATGCCGGCGGCGAGCGGTTGTAATTCCGGGTCGTCCGGCAATCGGCCCTGCTGCCGCTGCGCTTGAAACGCAGCGATCATGTCAGTCCACTGCTGCTGCCAGGCCAGCATTTGCTGTGGCGAAACCTGCTGTTGCCGTGCCGCCAGTGTTTCCCGCTGTTCCGGGGTGTAGTAGCGCTCCACCCAGCGCCATTTGTCTGCCTCAACCACTCCCTGGATCAGTTGGCATACCAGGTCCGGCGCAAGGTCGGTCGGTTCCATCGAGTCTAGCAGCGATAGCGTCTGATCAAGCGCCTGTGCTACCTGCTGTAACTGGGCAATACGCCGGGTAAGGGCTTCTTGCTGGATCTGCAACGAGGTACGAAAATCATAGTTCGGATCGGTCAGCACGCGCCTGATCTCTTCCAGGGAGAACCCCATATACTTTAGCGTTACAATTTGCTGTAAGCGCAGGAAATCTTCCTGCCGGTAGAGGCGGTGTCTGGCCTCAGTATACTGCGAAGGTTTGAGCAGTCCTTCCCGATCATAGTATTGCAGGGTGCGTACCGTGACTCCGGCAAGGTCGGCAAACTCCTTCACCCGGTAGAGATCTGACTGGGGCATAACCACCTCCTCTGCGACTACACCGGGATTGTACCCTATGACGTAACGTCATATGCAAGGGGGATTTCATCTTCCTGGTCTGCCCGGCATGCCGTATACTGAGTTTGGGAAACAAGCAAAACCTGCCAGGCTGCCGCCGACGGCTGAACCGGCGGAAATGGGGAAGTCGGTCTGCGACTGGGGAATGACAGGTATAGCGAGGAGCACAATGAAAAAAATCGACCTTATCGCCGCCGGCTTCTTCCTGATCCTGGGCTTTGGTATGTTGATACTGACCGCCCCGGCACTGGTCAATGCATTGACCGCTTTTACCTGGCCGACAACCGAGGGGCAGATTGTTATGTCGGCCTCGGCATTTGAAATGGTTGACCGGCGGATCGGCGGAAGCGCGCGTACCACCGCTACACCGCAGCATGTCGGGCGGATCACGTATGAGTACAGCGTTGCCGGCATAACCTACACCAACGAGCGCATTTCCACCGGCTTTATCACCTATGCCAACCCGGAGGAGCAACGGGTCAGGGATTTTCTGGCGCGCTACCCACAGGGCGCAACGGTGACAGTCTATTACAAGCCGAATGATCCGCAGATGGCGGTGCTGGAGCGGGGGCTGCGCGTCGAGCCGTTTTTCTTGCCGCTGATGAGTGTGGGGATCATTCTGCTGGGTGCTTTCGGGTTGCGGACGGCCCTTCGGCAACGACGACCGGCATAGTCCACCGCTAACCGCTATCTCGCATAAGTGCTACAACGAGCCGTTCCACCCCGGCGGCAAAGCGGGTCGGCTCCGTCAGGGCCGAGAGCATGATATGGACGCCGGGCACATCGCCGTAGAAGTAGCCGGGATGCACCAGCACGCCCCGCGCCAGCAGATCAAGCACCAGCGCGTCCTCATCATCCCGGCCATGCACCGCCGGGAAGAGATAGTAGCCACCATCAGGCGATTGTGCGGTCAGATTGGGGCAGTCGGCAAACCGTGCCAGCGCCAGATCCAGATTGGCGCGCACCCGGTTGACCATCGCGGCGACAAACGCCATGCCCTGCGCAAACAGGTGCGGTAGCAGCGTCTGCGTCAGGCTGTTCGCCCCCAGGAAGGTATCGTTCAGCAGTTCCAGCCGATCAGCGTAGGCGGTATGGGCGGGTGGGTTCAGGGCGATCCAGCCCAGCTTGAGATCGGGCAGCGCAAACAGCTTGGAGATGCCATTGAGGGTAAAGACCGGCAGATCGGGATGCAACGCGGCGATGGGTGGCGTCGTGGGTGCGCCATAGGTGAAGGACGCGAAAACCTCATCGCAGATCAGCGGCAGCCCCAGCCGGGACAACTCCGGCACGGCAGCACGGATGACTGCGCCGGTCGGGTTGTGGGGCGAAACCAGCAGCACCGCGCGGGTGCGGGTGTCAACCTGCTCCAGCAGGCTGGGGCCGTCAATCTGCCAGCCGTGTTCCTCATCCAGGCGGTAGCTGCGCAGTTCGACCTGGCGCAGGGCGGCCAGATAGTCAAACAGCGGGTAGGTGACATTCGGCGCAAGCAGGTTGTCGCCGGGATCGGCCAGCAGCGCAAAGAGCAGGCTGTAGGCTTCGCTGGTGCCGGCGGTGATAAAAACGGCATCATCGGATAGTGCCGGCGACGGGGTGCGGGTGACGTAGTAGCGTGTGATCGCGGCGCGTGCGGTAGGCAGCCCATGTGGGTCAGGATCATAGCGACGGCTGGTCCAGTAGTCTGCCGCGGCTGCCTGGAGGATATCGGGCGGAAACAACAACCCCTGCTGCGTCGGGTTGCTGCTGGTCAGATCAATATACCCGGCCCCGGCGGCGGCCCGGCGGCGCGCCAGTTCGAGGTCGCTGGGTGTCAGATCGATATCGGCAAAACATCCTGTCATGATAAGTTGTGAGTTCTGAGTTTTGAGGTTTAAGTTTGGAAAGTTGTTTATTTACACGACTTACGCGGTTGCTCACCCGAAAGGAAATTTCGCCTCCGGCAGGGCGGAAGATTCCATTCTTTTTCACAAAAATTTTGCACGAAGTGCAAAATTTTTGTGAAAAAGATCAAAACGTACCAT
>DAOTUI010000240.1:0-35459 GCA_034437035.1 Chloroflexaceae bacterium | reverse complement strand
GAGTTACGCGGTGCGCGTGCAAACAGGCCGTTTGCTTCTAATAATGGCGCAGTTCGCCTGCGGCAGCGTGGTACTTGTTTATCTTTTTCAGGAAAATTTGGCTCTCCGAGCCAAATTTTCCTGAAAAAGAAACGATATCTTCCGCCCTGCCGGAGGCGAATCGGGCTGTTCATCCAGGCAATCACCTGATTTGGATACCCACCGCGTAACTCGTGTCAGTAACAGGAGTTACGCGGTCCCTAACCCGGAAGGTATATCAGCCTCCGGTTGGGCGGAAGAGACCAGATCTTTTTCACAAAAAATTTCACGTTGTGAAATTTTTTGTGAAAAAGAAAAAAAGCGTACCACGCTGGTGCAGGCAAATCCGGCTTTTGGGGCGGTCAACAGACCAAGATAGACGGCACCGCGTAACGCGTGTCAGTAACACGCGTTACGCGGTGCGAGTTTGGACCACGAAAAACACGACATGAGCGAAAACCGCGAAACTACCCAATACCGACATGGATCAGGTGATCCCACGTTTGGCGGGGGATATCGTTTCCGGCAGGGCGAAACAGGACATTCTTTTGCAAGCATTTTGGCGCTGTGCGTCAAAATGCTTGCAAAAGATCAAAAAACACCATGCTTCCGCAGGCGAAAACAGCCCTTCATACAATTTCCCGGTTTGCCTGGTTTGAACAGTCACTGTGTAACGTATGTCAGTGATTTGTAACGTCACATGCCCATGGATCATCGGCCCTGATGCTACTATACCGAAAAGAACAACTTTACTCAGACCCGGCGTTGACTACAATCCAACGCGATCATACCTGACCTGATAGAGGTGTGCTATGTCAAATTCCACCATACGGGTACGCCACGCTGCTCCTTTTATGGCGATTCTGCTGGTTCTGCTCGTCACCATGCTCCCGCCGGCCACGCCGCCGACCATAGCCGGCGATCTGCCGTGGCGCGACAAAGGTACTCCCTTTGGGGTCGTTGCCGCGCTGGGCAATCGCGTACGTAGCGATGAGATCGACGAGGCGGTTGCCCTGATGCGCGAGGCGGGGGTGCAGTGGCAACGCGAGGAGATCTTCTGGGACAAGGTCCAGCAAGCGCCGAATGGACCGTTCGACTGGGATGGTGACGGCAGCGGTTTCTATGACTATGATCGGGCGATTGAAGCGCAGGTTTCCGCCGGTATCAATGTCCTGGGGCTACTCGACTATAATCCCGCCTGGTTTAAGGGCAAGAACCCACATCCGCACGAGTGGATCGAAGACTGGGGCGATTATGTCTATGCCACCGTTGCGCGCTATGGGCGTGAGCGCGGCTGGATAAAATATTGGGAACTCTGGAACGAACCCAACCTGGAAAAATCCGGCTATCAGAGTGGCCTCTACGAGGTGTGGGACTTTGTACGCATCCTGGAAGTTGGGCGCGCGGCGGCCCTGGCAGCCGACCCGGAAGCCAAAATTGTTATGGGTGGCCTCGCCAGCATCTGGAGTCAGCCCCCCTCGCCCTATAACTATGACTATTTCGACTACCTGGAGGCCGTGGCAAAAAATGGCGGATGGGACGAGGTCGATATTATTGCCATTCATCCCTACCGCCCCGATGCGCCCGAAGGCAACCCCTGGCGGCGGGACTGGGCCGTGACCTTCCGCGATGAGATGCGCCGGCTGGATGAGATTTTGTGGACCTATGGCTCAAAACCGATCTGGCTCACGGAGTGGGGTTGGTCAACCAACAACCAGTGGCCCGGCGTCGATCTCGATACCCAGGCCTTCTTCCTGGTACGTGGCTATGTCCTGGCGCTGGCCCACCCCAGTATCGAAAAGATTTTCTGGTACGATTTCCGCAATGATACCCAGCCCGGAACACCCTATGAACGCCCGGTCTATGATGATCGGGAAGTCGAGTTTCACTATGGCCTGCTAAGGCGTACCTATCCGCTCGATCCCGACCGGGGCGACCTACGCAAACCCGCTTTCGTTGCCTACCGCACGCTCACGCAGATGCTCGGCGGGCTGGGCCTGCAAGATATTCGCGCCGACGGGTATAAGCCGGGGCAGGAGAATGTCTACTGGTATGCGTTCGCGGGAAGCGGGCGACGGGTGGATGTGCTCTGGCGCACCACGCACTCCTCGCCCGATCTGCAGATCAACTGCAACTGCCGGCAGGCCATCGTACGCGGCTGGAACGGTCAGGTCAAGCGCATGCTCTACACCGACGACGGCGAACTCACCTTCCGGCTTGATGCCACCGGCGCGCCGATGTATATCGAGTATGATCCGCCGGTGCCGGAGGGCGGCGAGCATTTTGCGGCCACCGGCCACAGTCTGCGCGGCGCATTCCGCCAGTACTGGTACATCAACGGTGGCCTGTCGCGCTTTGGCTACCCGCTCACCGAAGAACTGATCGAGCCGGAGTTTGGCAGCGGACGCCCCCGCGTGGTGCAATATTTTGAGCGTGCCCGCTTTGAGCACTTCCCGGAGTTTAGCGGAAGTTCGTACGAGGTTCAGCTTGGGCACCTGGGAACCACCGCACTGGAGCGCAAGGGGGTGGACTGGCAGAGCCTGCCCAGGGTGCCTGATGCGCCCGAAGAGTGCGTCTACTTTGCGCAGACGGGGCATAGTCTCTGCCCACCGTTCCGCGCGGTGTGGGAGGAACAGGGCGGGCTGCCGCTGGTCGGCTACCCGTTGACCGAAGCGTTCGAGACGCTGAACCCGACGACCAATCAGCCCTATGTTGTCCAATATTTTGAGCGCGCCCGCTTTGAGCGTCACCCGGAGTTAAGCGGTACGCCCAATGAAGTGCAACTGGGGTTGCTCACGCGCGAACTGCTGACGAGCTGGGGCGTAATGCCCTGACAACATAGACATATCTGCGGGATCCATGTCGAGCGATGGCGCGAACATCTCTGCGCTCTGCGCAGAGATGTTCATATCCCAGAATATCCGGGCCGTTATCTGGCGACACGCATACTCCCACACACTATATCCACACTATTTTCTACAAATTCATCAAACCACACCTCCCTGCGGAGCAACTGCTTGAGTCGAAAGATCCACAAAATATTGGGTGCTTTATTTGCTTTCTTGCGCATTTCAACTATAATATTGTGTATCGCACCGTTTTGCCGATAGGAAGTTAGCGAAGACCATGGATGAACACTACCCACCGTCACACCTGTCGCGGCGCGCAGGATGCCGGCACCGGCGACGCCGGCACATGGATGCTATCACCATGGGAGCGGGATACGCCGCCGGTAGCGAAGTGGACGTTGGTGGCGCACTACGTGCATTGCGTGAAGCACGCCGGCTTTCGATCCGCGCGCTGGCCGAACAGAGCGGGTTAGCCGTGAACACCCTCAGCCTGATCGAACATGGCAAAACCTCTCCCAGCGTCAGCACGTTGCAGCAACTCGCAGCCTCGCTGGATGTGCCTATCACCGCCTTTTTTGAACACAACCCGGAGCTACAACCCATCGTCCTGACCCGCTCCTGCCAACGTCCATGTGTACTCTTTGACCAGGGCACGCTGGAAGACCTGGGAGCGCGCCTGCCTGATTGCCCGATTGAACCGTTTCTTGTCACCCTGGCCCCTAACGCCGGCAGCGGTGCTGCGCCGATTACGCATACCGGCCACGAATTTGTCCTCTGCCTGGCCGGGCATATCCGCTACACGGTTCAGCAACATGACTTCAGGTTGACACCCGGTGATAGCCTGCTGTTTGAAGCTACGTTACCACACTGCTGGCATAACGCCGGTGCAACTGAGTCGCGTATGCTGATGGTGTTTGCTCCCACCTGCGATCACTTTCCGCCCGAACATGTGCATTTTGCGGTATCAGAACAACCATAAGAGTAGGGGAAATGGACCCATGCTTCGTCGTATCCGCAAAGCCCACCGCTGGCCGGCACTGCTCTTTGTGCCGGCATTTATCGCTGTCATTATCACCGGGCCACCGCCCGGTGTGTCCGGCAACTCATTATGTTTCTGCTGATGCTATCCGGCATTGTGCTGTTTGCCTATCCATTCCGGGCACGCCGCCGGGCCAAAACCCGCGCGGTGGAGCAGGAGACAGAATCTGCATGAAAGGAACCACCAGACCATGAAAATCGCCGCAGTGACTAACGACAGTCGGAGTATCAGCGCCCACTTTGGGCGCGCAACCAGCTATCTGGTTATGACCATCGAGAATGGGGTAATTGTCGAGCGTGAAACCCGTGACAAAGCCGCCTGCGACCATGGACATCATGGACATCATGGACACGAGCAGCATGAACAGCACGAACAGCACGAACAGCATGCGCCACCACAGAGCAACATGGTAACGATGACGGATACAACCCGACCGGCCGTGCCGGTTAGCGACAGCCACACCGACGCGGCGACACTAATTGCCGACTGCGACATCGTGCTCTCGCGTGGGATGGGCCGGGGCATGCATGCGAAGCTCCAGCGGACCGGTGTGCGGGCGGTACTCACAAAGATTGTGTTGATCGAGGAGGCGGTCGCCGCCTACCTGGCCGGTACCCTGGCAGAGCACCCGGAACTGGTGCATTAGCAGAAGTGACGTTGGAGGGCGGCAGCATGGCTGCCGCCCTGTCCCCTGTTTGACGGAACCTCCTGACGTAGCTATACTGCATATGCATTCTATCCAACATCATCTACCAAACCGATAAACCATATCCGTCCGACACCGCTATAGACGATGTATGAATAACACGAGTTACGCGGTTACGAGCCTGGAAGGAAAATTCGCCTCCGGCAGGGCGGAAGACTCCGATCTTGTTCACAAAACATTTGCACAACGTACAAATGTTTTGTGAACAAGCTAAAACAGTACCATGCTGCCACCGGCGAAACCAGCCTTCGGGTCTGTCACGCGAACTGGAACAGTCCGCACCGCGTAAGTCGTGTTAATAACGAGTAACTATACCTATGCGCCAACCGCTCCACCTGCAACTGAAGCAACTTGCCGGCGACCGCCGGGCGCGGCGCGGCATGCGTATGCTGATACGCTTTGCCTGGCTCGGCCTGTCTGTCTGGTGTATTGCCCTGGGGGGGCATCTGCTGTTTGGCTGGCCGATCCAGATCGAACTGCTGGTGCTGCTGATCCTGGGCTGTATCGCCCTCGGCACGTTTCTGCTGCTGCGGCGGCCGCTCTCGCCCCATGAGGCCGCGCAACGGCTTGACCAGCGCTTCCGGCTGAATAACCAGCTTGCCACCGCGCTCGAAGTAGATGCGCAGGGTCAGCGGGATGGTGTCGCTGCCTATCTGCTCGCGCAGTCGCAGCAAACGATGAACCGGGTCCAGCGCTATGTCACCCGAAATCAGCGCTTCCCCTGGTCCGATATAATGACCATGGCCGGGTTGCTGATCCTGGGGTTGGGCCTGCTGCTGATGGTTGGTCTGGGTCTGCCCAACCTGCAGCCATCCGCTGAACCGCTGCCCAATCTGGTGCCACCGGAACCTCCCGAAGAGTTTCCGCCCGAACCCTTTGAGTCGCAGGACGAGTCCCAGACCGATGGCAACGACGAGACCGGGTCGGAAGAGACGAACACCGGTAGTGAAGGTAGTGAAGAAGGCGCGGGCGATGGTAGTCAGGCCGCAGCTATGGCTGCCCTGGCCGATGCCCTGCGCGACCAGAGCGCGACGCGCCCGGCCGCCGATGCGCTTGACCAGGGTGATACGGATGCCGCCGCCCAGGAACTGCGCGAATTGGCCGACCAGGCGAACCAACTCTCGCAGACGACGCGTAGTGATCTGGCTGAATCGCTCCGTGAAGCAGCCAATGAGGTTAGAAACGACAATCCGGTTCTGGCCGAGCAACTGCGCCAGAATGCCGATGATCTGGAACGGGGGGGGCAGAACACAGCGCAGGCGCTCGAAAACCTGGCGAGTCTGGCGGAACAACTGGGTGGAGCAGGGGCCGCCGCCCAGGATCAGGGCCGGCAGAGCGCACCTGGACCGGAAAACCAGCCGGGCCAGGGCCAGTCGGGGCAGTCCGAGCAGGGCCAGAACCAGGGGCAGGGCGGCGGCGTGGGCAATGAACCATCGTTGCCCGGCGAGCAACGCCCCTCGGAGCGCCTGGGGGTAGACGGCGTGCCGCTTGAGCTTGAGAGCGAAGGCGAGGGCGACACTCCTACCGAAAGCAACTCCGACAGTCCGGTTTCCGGCGGGAGTGTTGGTAGTTTTCAGCCAGGCCCGAGCGAACCCGATGACCGCACCGTGCAGACCGGGGAAGACCCGCTGCGCATACCACCGGATTTACGAGATGTGGTTCAAGAATATTTTTCACCGGAGGAGTAGCCGGCGCAGCGATCCGCTGTTTGACGAGAACTTTCTGCGTCGCCTGGAGCGGATGAGCCTCCAGGCGCAACGCACCCTGCGCGGTCGTCCTGCCGGCGGGGAGCATCCCAGCCGCCGGCAACTCCCTACCAGCATCTTTAGCGATCACCGTCCCTACACCAGCGGCGACGATATGCGCTACATTGATTGGAATGCCTATGCCCGGCAGGGCCATGTGCTGGTCAAGGTGGGCGAAACTGAGCAGAACATCGAAGTCCACCTGCTGCTGGATGCCTCAAACAGCATGGGCTGGGGCCAGCCACCCAAACTGCGGACGGCCCAGCAACTGGCCGGGGCATTGGGCTATCTCTCGCTGGCGCACAATGACCGGCTGCGGATTGTACCGTTCGGGGCAACAATGACCGCTCCCTATGGTCCGGCGCAGGGCAAGATGCGCATGATTGAGATGATGCGCTACATCGAAACGATCACGTTGCAGCAGCAAACCGATCTGCGTAGCGTGCTGCGGCAATACTCCCACTACCAGCGGGGCGGGCTGATGGTGATCTGCTCCGATATGCTCTCGGCAGGCGGCCTGGAAGAAGGTCTGCGCGCACTGCCGCCACCGCGCTGGCAGGTGCTGGTGCTGCATCTGCTTGACCCGCGCGAACTACGCCCGGAACTGCAGGGGCCGCTGGAGTTAGAAGATAGCGAGACCGGGCAGCGCCTGCAGATCACGCTCGATACCGAGGCCATCACCCACTATCGGCGGCGGGTTGCTGCCTGGCAACAGCATCTTGCGGCAACCTGTGGGCGGCGGGGCGCAACCTATGCCCAGATTCTGACGAACTGGCCCCTGGAGCGCAAAGTCGTGCCCTACCTGCGCATGCGGCAACTGCTCATGTGATGGAGATAACGATGCATCTCCGGTTGCTACGGGTTCTACTTGCCACCAACTCCGCCACCCTGCGTGACCTCCTGGAGGGCCATTCCGATGCCGGCCAGGTTGTCAATGTTATAGCGCATGCCGGAGATGCTACCGAAGTTCAGTCGCTGGCGCCGGCCTACACGCCCGATGCGATCATCCTCGATGCGACGCTCCCCGGCGCGCTTACTGCCGCGCAGTCCCTGTTACACCTGACGCTCCAGGAGAGCCGTCTGCTGGTCATCGCCAACGAGCATGACCCGGCCCGGTTGCTGGCCTGGCTGCAGGCTGGCGCGCGCGATATCCTGCTGCCCCCGCTGAATAGTGACCAGCTTCTCGCCGCGCTGATCCGGGCCTGCGATAATGACCGCCCGGCACACCACGCCGCCGAGCACCCGGTTTCCCCGCGCATTCTGCTGGTCAGTAAGTCGGCTGATGCCGGTGTGCGGCTTGCAACCTTCTTACGCCGGCATCTGGATCTCCACGATGTAGACCAGGCTGAGCATAGTGCCGATGCTATCAGACAGGCGGCCGCGCAGCACCACACCATAGCACTGATCGATGCGGACCAGTTTGGGCGTAGCGCGTTTGATATCGCGGTTCAGGTGCGTAGCTATGCACCGATGACCAGTGTGGTTCTGCTGGTGGCGCAGATTGACACGGATAAGTTGCGCCTGGCCGCCCAGAACGGCGTGCGCGATATTCTGCTCAAGCCACCCACCCTGGATAGTTTGAAAACAACCTTCGACCGGGCACGGGCTTTTGCGCAAGCGCTACGCTGGTCCACAGCGGGAACAACCACCGCGCCGGAATTACCTCACAGCGATGAAGTCTCCGCTCCGGATGATACCGCTGCTGCGCCTATGGCAACCGCACGGGCACCCGCCGTGATCATCTCGTCACGCGGGCGGATTTTTACGGTCTACAGTCCAGGTGGGGGCAACGGCAGCACCACGCTGGCATGTGGGCTGGCGCTACTCCTGCGGCGGCGCGATCTACGGGTTGCCCTGCTTGACGCCGATCTGCAGTTTGGCAATGCAGCCGCACTCCTGGGCGTTCCGGCCGGCGTCACCCTTGATCAGATCGCCGAGCGGGTTACCCGGCTGCGCTGGCCCGAAGAGGAACTGGCCCACCATCCGAGCGGCCTGCATCTGCTACCCGCGCCCACCAGCATTGTTCAGGGTGCGCTGATCAGCGCTGACCTGCTTATTCGGGTGGTACAGCGCCTGCGCGACTACTACGATCTGCTGGTGATTGACGCACCCCATGCCCTGAACGATCACAGCGTGCGCCTGCTCAAACTCGCCGACCATGTGCTGGTGCCGGTGCGCACCTGGGCCACACAGCAGGGGCGGATCACCGCCCTGCGCGAGTTGCTGGAATGCAGCGGCTTTCATGCCGACCGGCTACACCTGATCCAGAGTGGCTTTGGACAGGAGCGCCACGGCGAAGCGGCCGCCGTGATCAATCTGGATGTGCTGGCGGCCCAACTCGCCGCCGGCGATGCCCCCGATCTCACCCCGCTGGAAGCACTCGCTGATCGACTGCTTGTAACATGCTAAACTGTGTACTCATCAGCGGCGGCCCGGAGTGCACGAATATTGCCCCAGGGCGCAACCGTAGGCAACACACAGCCGGTCGAGAGGCAAACGCGCCGCCCGCCGGTTTCGGTCACGACCTGCCGTGCCAGTTCACGGATGCCGGCGGGGTTGCCCTCCACCATATCGCGCTGGCTCAGACCACCCACCACCAGGCCAGGGAAGCTGCGCGCGCCCTCGGCCAGCGACGGTCCCGTGTCACGGTCGTGCCAGTTCAGCGCATGAACCGGGTAATCGCTGACCAGATCGAGGTAGGTATCCATCCCGTGCAGATGCAGCAGATTGAAACTCCCCTCCCGCGCCGCATCCAGGATACGCAGATCAAACGGACGCAGCATGGCGCGATACTCCTCCTGGCTGATCAGTGCTGCACGGGCATGTTGGGTAGCATAGAAGATCCCATCCGCGCCGGCCTCCAGCACCGCGGCAATAAATGCTGTCGTCGTACTGGTCATCTGCTCCAGCGCAACCTGCAGTTGCTGTGGGTAACGTCGCAGATGGACCAACTCCATTCCATTTCCCACCAGTTTGCGCGCCTGCGACAACGGATTAAAAACGGTCTCGATAATAGGAACCTCCGGCCCGACCAGTTCCCGCAGACGACGCACCGAGGTCAGTTGCCGGCCCATTGTGCCGGAATGCACATCCAGCGGCTCCAGGCGTTCCCAGTCCTCCGGGGTTATCACACGCGGCGGGGTGATGTAATCGCTGGTGCCTTCGGGATGGCCGTGGTAGGCTACCGTGCCGCCCCAATCGGCCACCGAGTAGTTACTGAGCGGTGTCAGCTTGATAAAATCCCAATCATACTGCTGCTGAAATGCGGCCGCTGTGCATGCCAGTTCCTCGGCGCTGGTATCGTCCACCGGGAAATGCCGCCAGAGCGCCACCGGCACCCGGTCTACCTCCGCGCCGGCAATAGCGGACGCCAGGCGTTCGCGCTTGGTCATACTCATGAGAAAAACTCCTTTGCTTGGGAAACGCTCACCAGTCTGATGATAACATAAAGGCATCGGGATCGATCCATTGGATCAGAAAGGCATCCTGATGCCGGTTTGAAAAGAGACGGCCTGCCGGCGCTCATTTGACAGTTTCTTCAGGTCAAAAGCAGAGTGAATATGGTATACTGCCAGGGAATCTTGTGCGCCAACGTTGTCACACCATCCGTTAAAACCACCCGTGTGGGTCTGGTTTTGCCGGCATGTGCGGCAGACCCACTGCCCCGGCCCGGAAGAATCGCGCAAAGGATTGTAGACTGCATGCAGACGAATATTTCCGAAAAAAAACAGATTGTCAGTGCCCGTGAGCATATTCTTGACATTCTCTACAAACTGGCAATTGGAGCGCGGTTTGTTCTCTGGTACATTACCCGTCCCACCAAGATGGGCGTGCGTGTCCTGGTTATCCGTGGCGAAGAGATCCTGCTGGTACGTCATCGCAGCGGTAGCGAACCCTGGAGCATACCGGGTGGGGGCGTCAAGGCCCGCGAGTCGCTGGAAGCCGCGGCCCGGCGGGAAGTGCTGGAGGAGGCGGGATGTCCGATACAGCTTGAGCGGCTCCACGGCATTTTTTACAATTTTTCGCAGGGCTATAACAACCATATTGCCGTATTCGTCGGCAAACCGCTGGCCGACCTGCGCCGGCCCGTAGGCAATCTGGAGATTGCCGAGGCGCGCTATGTTCCCCTGCATGCACTGATCGAGACAACCGACGTTGGCAGCCGCGGCCGCATTGCCGAATATCTGCGTGGTGAGACGGGCGTGACGAAAAAATGGGAGTGATCAGCGGACGGTATCCGGTACACCGCTTACTGCTCGGGGAGGAGGGTTGCGGCCCACGCCGCATCGTCCGGGGGCAGTGGTGACTGCGCCGGAACACGATAGTCGATGCGCAAATCGTAGCGTGCGCGCTGGTAGGCCGTACGCAGCGCCTGCCCCATATCCAGCGGAACCACCGGGTCGGGCGGAAGCAACGGCACCGGCAGCACCGGCAGCCGTTCGCGGACGCTGATCGGCCAGGCAGCACATTCGGGGCGCTCCTGCGCCGCACTGACGATTGCCAGATAATCGGTGGTAGGTACGGTCTGTCCAAACGGCATACGTGGTCCCTCGCGCAGCAGATCAATCTCGATCAGGTGAACACTGCTCTGCAGAAACGAGTTACGCTTCTTGAGATAGTCCTGACGACCATCGCCATAGCGCTTGTTCACGGGTGAGAGCAATTCAATCACCGTAACCAGTCGCATTGACTCGCGCTGCCGAATATAGATGGTGATCAGGCGGGTCGGCATCGGCATTGGCAGGGTCAGGCGGAGCGGAGCCGGGACAATCGCGATCTCCTCCTGTGTAGGAGTACCAGGACTCGCGGACCGGGTCACAGTGACATCCGGTAGGACGGAGCGCGACTGCACAACCCCACTGCCATTGCCGCTCCCATTATCACCAGTTACCTCGTCAATAACAATTTGCGTACTCAGTTCAGTAACGTATTTAGGGGCCAGTAGTGGCGTAAGTTGTTCCCGAAAAATATACATCAGGCTTTCGTGAACATCCGGCCACAAACCCGGTGCCTCAAGATATGGGTCCATTCCTGGAAATGGTGACTGAACCATTGCCACACCTCGCTCGTGCGTTCCGTTGGGAGAATCAGTAGACTCATGGTAAGATGCGCCCGACATATTGTCAACCGACAGGCAAACCACAAGATTACGGACGACGGATTACCGACGACGAATTACCGACGACGAATTACCGACGACGGATTACCGACGACGGATTACCGACGACGGACTACGGACATGTACACACCAATTGTTGCAACCCTGGGCTATGTCCTCTCGCCGGATGGTGGCTCAGTGTTGATGATCCATCGTAATACCCGCCCCGATGACCTGCACTATGGCAAGCACAACGGACTGGGCGGCAAAATCGACACCAACGAGGATGTTGTGAGCGGTATGCGCCGCGAACTGCGCGAGGAAGCCGACATTGAGGCGCTGGACCTGACATTGCGGGGAACAATCAACTGGACGGGGTTTGGGAAGCATGGCGAGAACTGGCTGGGCTTTATTTTCCTCATTACCCGCTGGAGTGGCACGCCGCTTGATCGGAACCCCGAAGGTACCCTGGAGTGGGTGCCGTTATCGCAGATCCTGGAGTGCAACCTCTGGCCGGGGGATCGCTACTTCCTGCCTCTGGTGTTTGGCGATGACCCGCGCCAGTTCCACGGGTTTATGCCCTACGCTGCCGGACAACCTACCGACTGGCGCTACACCCTGATCAGTTGATACAAAAACCTCCCGCAGACCTATGCCTGCGGGAGGAAGGATACTATCGGTTGGAGTTGTGACCGGCAATTTAGCTCTGACTCTCGGTCTGTTCGGACAGTTCCGGCGTGTCCCGACTGCTCTCCTCTTCCGAGGACTCAATCGAGACCGTGGCGGTCATATTCCAGCGGAGCCGGCTGTCCCACTCCTGCGGCTCGATGACCACAGTGTAGGTGATATCACCCTGCTTATTCTTTCCAATCGGCTTGATCTGCTTGACTGTGCCCGGCAGTGTCAGGTCAGAGATGGCATCAAAGGAGATTTCAACATCCTGTCCCTGCTCAACATTGACAATGCTCAACTCGGTCAGGTCGTCGGTTTCGATCTTCCAGGCGGAGAAGTCACCGATAACCACCGCCGGTTCGGTTGCACTGGGGATCTCCCCGATCTCCAGGTTCATCTCCGCAATCTCGCCGGTCAGTGGCGTGAACAGGGTAGCCTTCTCACGCTCCAGTTGAGCCTGATCCAGGGCCACCTGACGTTGTAAGACAACTGCTTCGGCCTGGGCAAGCTCGGACGCTGTCGGGTCGGCCACCAGTTGACTGAGCCCCGCCTGTGCATTGTTCACACCCGCCTGCGCCGCAGCAACGCGTCCAGCCCGCTCTTCACCTTGAAGCTTACTCAACTGGGCCTGGGCACTGGCAATGTCGGCCTCGGCGCGGGCCACATCTGCGCGGGCACTTTCGATCTCATCCACGTCAAAACCCTTCAACACATCGTCGAGATTGGACTGTGCCTCACGCACGCGGGCTTCGGCATCCTCAATCCCGGTGATTTCCGCACGCTGGGCCTCTTCGTGATTCAGCTTCGCCTGTTCCAGCGCCTGCTCAGTCGTCTTCACCGCGCGTAGGGCTGCCTCTTCCTGGTCCTTGCGCTCCTGGGGTAACTCATCACCGCCACGCGCCAGTTCATTCTCTAACTCCCGATTGTCCCAGTAGATGCGGCTGTAATCCGCCTGCTGGTCACGCAGTTCGTTGGCGGCCTGTTCAATCTGCAACTCGGCATTAACCTTGGCCGCCGACAGCCGATTACGCGTATCCTGCAGTGAGGCGCGGGCCTGATCCACCCGGGCACGCGCACTCTCCACCTGGGTCGTTTCCGGACCGGCCTGGAGCCGTGTCAGCCGCGCGCGAGCCTCATTCAACCGGGCCCGGGCTTCCTGCACGGCTGCCTGCGCCGACTGAATATCCTGCGACGTCACTGAGCCCTGCACCTCGCGCAGTTGACCCTGCGCCTGGGCAATCTGTGCCTCGGCCTCGGCAATTTCCTCGGCGGTGGCCCCCTCCAGCAACTTATCCAGATCGGCCTGGGCCTGCGCCAGAGCCGCCTCCGCCTGCGAAACCCGCAGATCCAGATCGCGTGTGTCAAGCCGGGCCAGCGCCTCACCTTCTGCGACCTGCTCACCCTCCTCGACCATAATCTCCGCCACGCGAACATTGCTAAGTTCAAAGGTCAGGTTGACATCATTAATCGGTAGCACGACGGCATCGGCGACCACGCGATTACCCGCTTCGACCGTGTCAATCAATGGAGCGGCGGTTGGGGTTGGTTCAGTCAGTCCCAGCGTCCCGCTGCCACCACCGAAAGCCATGTACACCCCACCGGCAATCAGGGCGAGTACCACCAGACCGATAATCCACTTGCGCATACACTCTACCTCTTTCCCCTCGCGGCTATTTATTTCGTCGGGGTATCGCTGCCGATACCCGCCGCATTATGCTCATGTAACCGGATCGTTTGACCGATAGATTGACGATAAACTACGATTGTTGGTTGCTGAATGCTGCGATGCTCCGGAACCGCTCATCCGTTATCCGCCCCATCTCGGCCTTCGTCTCCTCGGACGTGGCCATCAACCGGCTAAAATCTTCACGGTCCAGGGTGGCGACCTCAACCTGCGTTTCCGGCGCGGCCCGAACGGTTGCCGTCCGCGCCCCGCTGCGCACCAGGCCCATCTCGCCAAAGTATTTCCCCTGGCTCAACCGGTCCACGATAATTTCCTGCCCATCGGGATGGTGGATCTCAATCTCCACCTCACCGCTGGTAATGATGTAAAAACGATCCGCCATCTCACCCTGCGTGATGATCGTCTCACCGGGATGAAACTGGCATGGCTCAAGTTCACGCGTCACCCAGGCCAACTGGTCTACCGTCAAACCGGGAAGCGCCTGCACCACATACTGGTTAATAACTTCGCCATCGGAGACAATAACCGCGCGCGTCGCCCGCTTCGCCAGGTCAGTATCGTGCGTCACCATCAGGATGGTCTTACCCTGCGCCACCAGTTCCTCAAAGAGTTTGAACACCTGACCGGCTGTTTTCGAGTCGAGATTACCTGTCGGCTCGTCCGCTACCAGGACGGGCGGATCATTCGCCAGTGCCCGCGCAATAGCGACACGCTGCTGCTGCCCACCGGAAATCGCGGAAGGCAGTTTATGCGCATTCTCCACCATATCTACCTGACCCAGCAGGTACATGGCGCGTTCGCGGCGCTCGCGGGGCGTATACATATTGCAAAAGTCCATCGGCAGCATCACATTCTCGATTACCGAGAGTGTCGGCAGCAGTTGGAAAAACTGGAAGATAATACCCAGATCCTTCCCCCGCCAGACGGCCATCTGGCCCTCATTGAGCTTGTGAACCGCCGTATCGCCAACATACACTTCACCGCTGGAAGGGCGGTCAATACCCGTGATCATATTGATCAACGTTGACTTCCCGCTCCCGGACTTCCCGATAACCGCAACAAACTCCCCCCGATCAACCCGGAGATCAACGCCCTTGAGCGCAGTAAACGTTCCCGCCGCACTCTGATAGGTCTTCACCACGTTGCGTAGCTCGATCAGATGGGTGTTGCCATGGCGGTAGCCCCCGTTCGTCTGGTCCGTATTACGTTTGAACAGACGATTAAACATAAACCCTCCAGCCGTAAAACCACTATTATCATTGCGCTATCATTGCTGTATCATCGTTGCTGGATGTAGTATACCCCTGCACAGCAGTCATGTCATCACCCGAAGGTATCGTACAGGGTACGTCCTGAGAATGAGGGATTTTCCCTCCCACTGACGCAACCGCGATGCGCCCATAGTGCCGCTGCTGCTCACTCTTACCATTGTACATTACATTTCCCCACACGTTAATCGAAATTGACATGCCCCATGGTACCGCGACCAGCGTAGGGCGCACTGCACTGCCGTCCATCAACGCAGATATCCGGTTCGCTGCATTGGTTGACAAAAGTTACGCGGTGGGTGTTCAAACCGGACGTTTGACCCGATAAAAACCCGATTCGCCGGCGGCAGCATGGTACTTTTGTCTGCTTTTGCACAAAAAATTTACACTTTGTGTAAATTTTTTGTGCAAAAGCAGGGAATCTTCTACCCTGCCGGAGGCGGAACTACACTTCCGGGTCAGGAACCGCGTAACTCCTGTGGTTGAGACTATCATGACCAGCACTACGACGTACAACGGTATCCTAACGTTGCATGGAATGCGGCTGGTTTACACAACTTACGCGGTGGACGATCAAATGAGACACCGATCCATGAAAGCTGTCTTCGCCTATGACAACATGGTACGTCTAGTGGGTCACTTGTCACGCCCAGCGCCATTTCGCAGCGGTGCGCCGCCGACGAATGGGCCGGCGGGTGTAGGCCCCGACCCATCTTGTGCGTGCCGGCACCGCCCGCTTAGCGTGCAGTTGTCCAAGCAGTCAGCAGGCGCTGCTGCGTAGCTCGGCAGGCGGCGTGACATCGCCGGCAACCCGGATTAATGCGGCCACGGAGTTCACGCCGGCATAAACCTATGCTCTCTTCTCCGACATTGGAAACCGCTTACTGCAGGTAGTTGGTGTACCACTGCCTTGTGGAGAACCACTGTCGCTGGTGACTTGCATACTGTTTTGCTAACTGGAGGTAGTAGGGAGAGGACTGGTCTTGTCGGGGAATAACACAAAATTGAACGCTGTACCCGACAGATAGCGTTTTTCAGTAGGTTGCCGGCCAGGGCTGAAGCTCGTCCCATATCATCGTCTCATCAAGCATTTCGTGGTCCAAATGAGTTAATGGAAACAGGCGCATAAGTTCTTCCAGGATGGGCCGGCTCCCAGCTACTATCACCACCTCATGACGTTCGCGAATATGCATTTGATCCACACTGGTAAAGCGTTGCCAATCCGCGTGCGTCACTCCTTCCCAACATGCACCACCTTGCGCAGTCAACATATAGTGGAGATCCGGACGTTTGCCGCGCAATGTCGTTTCAATATCGGTATACGTATAGATAAACAGATCAGAGTTTTGACCGTGTGTCGAAGCGCGAAATGTGAGGATATCCCCGCGTTGAAACAGCACATACAGGAGAGTCTATGCACAATAAGGTGGATATGGCGTCCCGATGGGCTAATAAAGACCGCCTTGTCTGACGGCATTTAGCGCATTCCGATGCGGTTTCGTTCTTATTGTGCATAAGCTCTAGGTTATGGGCAAGTTCCAGTAACATCAATCTGTGATGCCTCCGGTTAACCGCATCTTCAAGTTGAGGATTGTCTGGATGAAGTAAGCGTATCCAAATTGCGGTCAGAATAGCCACATCAAGCAACCAGTATTCTTCTCGTTTCATGGAATTCCTCTTCAGAAGGTACATTCATATCAGCGGCAGCAACCCCTCCTTTAGAAAGGCAAGCTCCTCCTGAGCACGTTTAGCGGCTTCGGGATCATGCCGCAACCCTGGAAACCCGCCCCAGTCGAAGCAGGTTTGCAGGTAGGGAATGAAGTAGACGCCGCACCACGTATAATCCGCTGAGAGTGGCGCATCAAACCCGGGGGCCGGCAGAATCACGCCAATATCAGAGCCACCGCTATAGTTTGATTTATGTGAAACATCAATTGCAATCACGAATTTAGGTCCGGGTCCATATTCATACTCATCTTCGCCCTCCTCCAGTTCATCTACATCGCCATGAAATACCACGAGCGGATCAGTACAACCTGTCTGGTTCCTGCAACCCCCGGTCTTCTTATAACTGCGCGTAAGTCCGCTAATTCTTTCTTTCGCCAGACAATCTCCTCGTCCAGAAAGTCCACTAGATGAGTGTATGTTCGGAGAGGGTTTTTCTTCTTCATCATGCAAACAGTTGACGACCAAAAGGTATCGTTGTAGGCAATCGACGTGACGCAGTCACCCCACTTCCTGCACGAATTTGCCGCGGTTCTTCTGTCCAGAAGCGCTTCACGATCTCAACTATATCAACCTCAGCATTATAAATTCGCTCATAGTTGTAACCAATACCCAGTGCAATAACCTCAAATGGTGTCACCAGAAAACCGCCAACGAAATCGCTCTTTCCCGGATCATATTTACGAAAACTATTTTTTCCAATGCTACGATACAGAATATCAAAGGTCTGTTTAAAAGCTCTCTCCTCACATGCATAATCAGACTGAGGAGGGCCGGCCATTTCGATCATTCGCTCGCGCAGAAAGTCATTCAGATCACCGATATTGGTCAATGAATCCTCGTCTATCGTACGAAATACGAGAAATCTTAGAACCAGGTCAAGATCATACTGTTCCTCTAAAGCCCGCTCTGTTAACAGTGTGCATTCGCGAAAAGCTTCATGTTTAGACAGATCCCGCATCCAGGAGTACATGTTTCTATTCACTTGAACCAGAATACAATTGCGAATTTCCTGCGAGGTCAGTTGTGATCCGCCAGTATTCAGTCGCTGAAATAACTCATATTTTGTCGCTTCACTACTCTCACTCAGGATGATGCTCACTTGCAATTTTGCCCGTTTTAAGAGCAACCGTTGAGTCGGTGTTAAAGCGTTTTTCGGATTATCCGGGTCATCCCATCTTTTTCCTTCAAGCGAGGGTAAATATTTTGTCTTTTGTAAAACCAGTGGCGGAATTAAACGACCCTCTTCATCTTCTAAGATTCCCAATAACTCATAGATAGTTGAGAGTCGCTGCAAACCATCGATGACATCCCAGACGCCATCTGGACGTTGTGACACAAAGACTGGGGGGATAGGAATACCAAGCAGAATCGACTCGATAAAGCGCGCCTTCTGAAATTCACCCCAACGATAAAACCGCTGAAATTCCGGGTGTATATCTATTTCTTTTGGGGTTCTATCATAGAGGCTAATCAGTTCACCAATGGACATTGCGTAACTGTCGGTGCGAACTTCATCCCGCATCACATCAATTTCTTCTTGCAGATCCATAATGTGCTCCATGACATAGTAAAGTTGTCTTCACAATATACATCTCTGTACTACACGGTCTTACAATTATAACACGGATTTTCTACTCATGAACACAACTACAAGCCGCGCCTACAACACAGATCACAGCAGAAAACATGTAATTTTCGACATAAATCGCATGTTTTCAACCCTCTTTTATGACTTCTCGGCGTAAGCGATTTCCGCCGGCATCATCGCTGACTCAACGCTCAGGTGCGGCAGCGCATCAAACCAGCGCAACTGCTCCCGTAGCCGGACTACTTCGCCAATGACCAGCGTTGCCGGGGCCGTCAACCCGGCGCACGCAACTTCCTCCGCAATCGTCGCCAGCGTTCCCGTCACCGTCTCCTGCTCCGCCGTCGTGGCCCAGCGAATCGCGGCGGCGGGGGTATCGGGTGCTCGGCCATGCGCGATTAGTTGCGTGGCAATATAGGCCAACCGTCCGACGCCCATCAGGAAGACCAGCGTATCGGTGGCAGTTGCCAGCGCCGGCCAGTTGATGCGCGAGCCTTCCCGCGTGGGATCTTCGTGGCCGGTGACAATCGCCACCGACGAGGCACAGGCGCGGTGGGTCACCGGAATGCCGGCATACGCCGGGACAGCGATGGCCGAGCTGATACCGGGAACCACTTCCCAGGCAATCCCGGCCGCCTGGAGTGCCGCCGCCTCTTCGCCGCCCCGCCCAAACACAAACGGATCGCCTCCCTTGAGCCGCACAACCTGTAACCCCGCCCGCGCTTTTTGAATCAATAAAGTGTTAATTGCAGCCTGGGAGCGGGTCGCCTGACCGGCCCGCTTACCCGCATCGAGCAGTTCGGCATCGGCGCGACAGACATCCAGCACATCACGACTCACTAGCGCATCATAAATCACCACATCGGCGGTCTGCAGGCGGCGCAGTCCCTTCACCGTCAGCAGGTCAGGATCACCCGGCCCGGCACCAATCAGCGCGACAAATCCCTGAGCTGGCATACATTCTGCTCCGTGACAAAAAGAACGGTGAAATGCGGTAAGATAGACGGGACTATCCATCACATCCCGGATTATAACTTACTTGACAAAGTCAAGCAAGTAAGTTAAGATTTTAGCAATTCCTCTACAGGTGGCAAGCGTGCGCTGATGCACGGGCATAACGATAGCCGTAGGCTACGCGTCATGCCCGTTTTCTTTTGGGGAAGATGAGTGATAGGGAGCAAACCATGACCCGCAATGGAACGGCACCCGGATGGACGGAAGACGAACTGAACCGGCTGAACAGGGAGTTTGAAACGTGCCCGGTTGAGACGCTGCTGGACTGGGCCACCACACAGTTTGGGCAGCAGATTGTGCTGACCTGTAGCTTCGGCGGACCTTCGGGCATGGTGCTGCTGGATATAGTAGCCCGCCTGGAGCGTGGCACGCCGGTGCTCTTTCTCGATAGCGATCTGCTCTTCCCGGAAACCTACGCGCTGGCCGAAACCGCCGCCCAACGCTATGGGATTACGATTGAACGCCGCCGCCCGGCGCTCTCGCTCAAAGATCAGGAGCGATTGGAAGGTCCGCGCCTCTACGAGCGTGAACCGGATCGCTGCTGCGGCATTCGTAAGGTCGCGCCCCTGGCCGAAGCGCTGCAACCCTACCAGGCATGGATCAGCGGCATTCGGCGGGATCAATCAAAGACACGGGCAGAGACCCGATTGCTTGAGTGGAATACACGCCACAACCTGCTCAAAATCAACCCGCTGGCATTCTGGAGCGAGCAGGCGGTCTGGGAGTATATTCATGCCCACGAGGTGCCCTACAACCCGCTGCTGGACCGGGACTACCCCAGCCTGGGTTGTACACCCTGCACCCGCCCGGCCAACGGCAAAGATCCGCGCGCGGGTCGCTGGGCCGGGCATGCCAAAACGGAGTGTGGTATTCATCTCTAAATCATACAGAGGTACAGGCACTATGCAAACAGGTTCAGATACACCTACAAACGATCAACCGCAACTCTCAAAGGTGGAAAAACTCAAAGTTACCAGCGAAGGGTTGGGCGGGTTGCTCCTGGAGGAGATCCGCGACGAGGAGCGTGATCATATCTCCGAAGCAGCCTACCAACTGCTCAAGTTCCATGGTAGTTACCAGCAGGACGACCGGGATCTCCGCAAGGAGCGCAAGAAGCAGGGGCTTGACCGCGCCTGGCAGTTTATGGTGCGCACCAAAACACCTGGCGGCCGCATGACCGCCGAGCAGTATCTGCTGGCGGATGAACTGGCGACGACCTATGCCAATAACACGTTGCGCATTACCACCCGCCAGGCATTTCAGTTTCATGGCATCGGCAAGGCCAATCTGAAGCAACTGATCCGGGTGCTGAATCAGCGCTGGATCAGCACCTACGGCGCGTGCGGCGATGTATCACGCAACACCCTGACCTGCCCCGTGGCCGATCTGCTGCCCGGCCATACCTACGACTATCAGGCGCTGGCGCAGGAGGTCAGCGACCGCTTCCTGCCTCAGTCAACCAGCTACTACGAACTCTGGCTGGACGGCGAGAAAATCCTGACCGACGGCACCTCGGTCAAGGTGCAGCAGCAACGCAGCGAGTCGCTCTACGGCCCCAACTATCTACCCCGCAAGCACAAGATCGGGATTGGCCTGCCGCACGATAACTGCATCGATCTCTTTACCCATGATCTGGCGCTGGAGGCGATTATCGGCGCGGACGGGGTGCTGCGCGGCTTCAACCTGGTGGCGGGTGGCGGCCTGGGCAGCACGCATGGCAAAGCCGAAACCTTCCCCCGGCTGGGCGACCGAATCGGCTTTTTGCCGCCGGAGCAGGCGCTGCCGGTGCTGGAAGCCGCCACGACGATCTACCGGGACTATGGTGACCGGACGAACCGGCGACATGCCCGCCTCAAGTATGTACTGGAAGATCGCGGTGTGCCCTGGTTCCAGGAGGAGTTGGGCAAGCGACTGGGTGCGCCGCTTGCGCCACCCGCCGCGGTGCCCAACTATGATGTCCATGATCACCTGGGCTGGCAGCAACAGGCCGACGGCAACTGGCTGGTGGGCATCTGGGTGGAGAATGGGCGGATCAAAGATGGGCCGCATGACCAGAGCAAGCGCGGTTTGCGCGCTATCGTTACCGAGTTTCAGCCCGGGGTGCGGCTCACCGCACATCACAATGTCATTCTAACCCACATCCGCCCCGCCGATAAGCCGCGCGTGATGGAACTGCTGGCCGAGTATGGGCTGGCAACCGGCGATGGAACGCAGCATAGGAACGGCGAGTTGAGCGTGCTGCGCCGCTATGCGATGGCCTGCCCGGCAATGCCCACCTGTGGGCTGGCGGTGGCCGAGAGCGAGCGCTTCCTGCCCGATGTGATCGGCGAGTTGGAGCAGCGTGGTTTTGGCAATGAGCGGGTCTGGATTCGCATGAGCGGCTGCCCCAACTCCTGCTCACGCCCGCCTACCGCCGAGATTGGCATTATCGGGCGCAGTCTGGCGCTCTACAATGTGTACGTTGGCGGGAGTTTTGTCGGCACCCGGCTGGCGCGTCTCTACCGGGAGCAGGTGCGCGCGGAGGCGCTGGTGGATCTGCTGGCGGGGCTGTTTGCGCAGTGGCGGCGCGAACGGGCCGACGGCGAGGCATTTGGTGACTGGGCCGCGCGGACGCTGGTCTGAAGGTAGCCTATTTTGGCGAGCGGCAGCATGGCTGCCGCCCGCCAAAAGATCACCCCGTGGCTGCATCCGGCCGACGTACCTCGGCAACCTCGGCGCTCTCGCCCTCCTGCACCAGCAGCAGGCAGATCAATGCCCCCAGCAGCGACAGCCCCCCGGCCAGCAGGCCATTGGCAAGGAAGCCCGCATTCCGCCACAGCGGCACACTCATGCGTGACCCGATTACCCGGCCCATTCCGATGGCGCTGACGCCCAGCGCCAGCACGGTGCCGCGCGCCGTCGGTACAATTCCGCTGAGCAGCGGGAAGGTGGAGACAATGGCGAACTCGGAACAATAGCCCATGCAGAGAAACAGGACCAGGAAGAGAACCCAGTTCCCGGCACTGAGTGGCAGCAGCGCCTGAAAGAGTGCCGTCGCCGCAAACCCGGTGACGACTGCACGCCGCTTGCCCAGGCGGTCGGTCAGCAGCGCCGCCGTAGCCGCGCCCCCCAGTTCGGCCATCCCCAGCAACCCGAACACCAGCCCCAGTTGTTCAACCGTTGCACCGAACACCTCCTCAAGCCAACCGGCGTAGCTCACAAAGAGCAGCTCCATCGCAACCATAATGCAGATCAGGAAGATCAGCGCCGCCCAGACCACCGGCTGCCGGATAACCCGCAGACTGAGCTGCCATCCTCCTGCCGCGCCGGTCGCTCGCACATGTTTGACCTTCGGCAGCCGCAGCAGCGTCCAGAGCAGCAGCAGCAGCGCCATCCCCAGAAGCACCCAGAAGGCCGGGGCCCAGGCATTACGCGCTTCAACCAGGTAGGTTAAAAAGGTGACGCCCAGCAGTGCCGATAATGCCCAACCCAGCTCAAGTATGCCCAGCACCCGCCCGCGCCGGGCATAACTGGTGCGGGCACTGGCATACGCCTGCAGTGCCGGCAAGTAGAGCGCCGTCCCAAACCCGATCAATCCGTACCCCAGCAGAAAGGGCCAGAACTGCCGCGCCAGCGCACAGATCAGCGTCCCACTGCCAAAGACAATCAGCCCCCAGATCATGGTAGTGCGCTCGCCCCGCGCATCCGACAGGATACCGCCGAGGGGACTGATCAGCGTTGCACCGACCTGCACCGTCACCAGCAGACTGGCCGTCTGGAGATCCACCGCCAGCCCGGCCGCCAGAAAGGTTAACAGCGGATAGATCATGCGAAAGGCCGTGTTACAGGTCAGGCGGCCAAGTACCATTGGGATAATCTGCCGCCAGGTCAGCGGCGCGGTCGTTTCTAGCTGGTCCAGCAACATAAGCCTCCTTACTCCTTTGTTCTCTGTTCGCGCTATGCCGGGCAGCGTGAAGGGGCGCGGTATGCCGCGCCCCCGTGGTGGCTGATATTGACAACCCCTACCAGGCCGGATATGATAGCGCCTTATTCAATCATACGAAAACCTGCGGGAGGCTCCGAACCGCCCACAGGTTCCTGGGTCTTGCACAACATTATGTCGTTCACAGGATGATACGCGCTACGCGGTGTCGTCACACTTCCAGTGTGACCTACGCACTACTACGTAAGTTCGGTCCCATTAAAAGTTATGCGTCCACCGCCTCGGAAGCGAATATCGCCTCCGGCAGGGCGGAACTGGACATCCTTTTTCACAAAAATTTGGCTCTGTGCGCCAAATTTTTGTGAAAAAGATAAAAAAAGCACCATGCTGCCGCCGGCGAATCCGGCTTCCATCTGGTTAAACGTCCGGTTTGCATGTCAACCGCGTAACGCGTGTTACATGAGATAAAGGTTTTCCAATGCACCGTTTATATCAGCGGTGGCACAGCGCTACCCTGGGCCGCCCGATGGAACTGCTGATCTTTGGGCATGCCGGCCCGCGCTGCCTGGTCTTCCCCTCGTCACAGGGACGTTTCTACGATTATGAGAATTTCGGCATGGTTGCGGCCCTCGCTGCGGAGCTTGAGTCCGGCGCGCTGCAACTTATCTGCCTCGACAGCATCGATGACGAGAGCTGGTTTAACACCAGTGCCGGCACCGACGCCCGCATGCAACGTCACGATCAGTATGAACAGTATATTTTAACCGAAGTGCTGCCGTTTGTGCAGGCTACCAACCAGCACGACCTGCTCATCACCACTGGCTGCTCGTTTGGCGCGACGCATGCGGCCCTCTTTGCCCTGCGCCACCCCGACCGAGTTAATCGCCTGGTGGGGCTGAGCGGGCTCTACGATGTGCGGCAACTCTTCCCGCACTACACCGACGCGGTCTACTTTCACAACCCGGTTGATTTTCTGCCCAATCTGACCGACGCGGAGCGCCTGGCACAAATCCAGCAACTGGATATTATCCTGGCGATTGGCGCGGACGATGAACTGGCCTGGAGTAATTACAGTCTCTCGCAGATTCTCTGGGACAAAGATATCCGGCATGCCCTACGGATCTGGCATGGCTGGGCGCACGAGTGGACTTACTGGCAGCACATGATTACGCTCTACATTCACGGGCATGATTAGGCGCTATAGGTGTAGAGAACCCAGAACAAAGGAACCCAAAACAAACTGTGCCGGATAAAGTATTGTCGGACAACCAGTTTATTCCGGTTTTTTCGTTTATCTGTTCTGTTTATATACAGGGAACTACGTCTGATGCTTTACGGAGCGCAGAATGCGCAGCGTGACAAACAGCAGGACACCCGACGAAACCGCCAGCCAGTACATGCCGGCCCCCAGCAGCATGCCAATCGCGGCGACCATCCAAATCCCGGCCGCCGTGGTCAGGCCACCCGGCCCGGAGTTCTTCAACCAGATCGTCCCGGCACCCAGAAAGCCTACGCCTGAGACAATCTGGGCGGCAACACGGCTGGGATCGACCCCGTCACCAAACCCGAAGATCGAAACCAGGGTGAAGCAGGCCGCTCCTCCCGCCACCAGCATATGCGTCCGCAGTCCGGCCGGCGAGCCATGGTACTCCCGCTCCATGCCGGGAATGGCTCCTACCAGCAGCGCCAACGCCACCCGTAGCGTCATCTCCAGATTCTGCTCACCAACCAACGATACAATCTCGGACCAGAGATCCGCCCAGGACATGGCCTGCTCCTTTCGTCATCTGCACTTCAAAACTCCAGTGCAACCAGTACACTTCCCCCCGCGGCCTCCAGAACGGCGTAGCGACTGGTGCCGCGTTCCTCAAGCGTGACGGGAGCCGGGTTGCCGGCAACGCGCAGCGTCACGTCTTCCGGGGCATCAGTGGGGAGCAGCAACCGGACCCGCGCATGCTCCCAACTGCCGGTCAGGTCAAGCCGCTGGCCCTGCGCTGTACGCTCCCAGGTGTAGGCCACATAGCCATCGGAAGCACCATAGCGCGCCACCACCCGGGCCGAGTCAACTCCCGGCGCGGCGGTCCAGCGCGGGCTGACAACAACATCACGATAGCGCGTGCTGCGATCTTCGATCCCGGCGGCACCCTCCATCAGCGCACCGAGCATGGCGCTGGAGCCCCAGCCGTCGGTCGCGACCGTATCAAGCGAGGAGATGCCGGGACTGGCATCGTCCGGGTAGTACCAGAGGTAAGAAGCGCCGCTCAGGTCGATCAGCGTGGCATAGCGCGCCAGGATATCAAAGCCGTATGCCTCCGCGCCATAGCGAAACGCGCCGCGCGCCAGTTCGCCCCCAACCAGCGGCATAATCCCGCCGTTGACATACTCCCCCGGACGCTCGCCGGTGCGGCCGCCCATGCCAAAGCTGCCCTCCGGGAAGGGCGGATCGATGCTGTACCACTCGGCGAAGGCCCGGTCAAAATCGCGGCGATGGTAGTAGGAGGTAACAATATCCACGCCCTGCCCAAAGGTCAGCACCTCGCGGTTGAGTGCATAGGTATTCGAGAGACTCAGTTGCATATCGGTATCCACCCCCGGCACCTCCAGCGGTCCATCAACCGGGATAAAGTGGACAAAAAACGAGCCGTTCCAACTCAGCGCATTGAGCCGCTGCATCACGCCCCAACTCTGTTCACGCCAGTCCTGGGCAGCAGCAACATGCCCCAGATGCTGCTCCATCCGCGCCAGCAACTTCATAGCATAAGCCAGGCCAGTGTTATCGCCGTGAAAGATCCCCCAGATGGTCTGCTCATCAAT
The DNA here is from genome assembly GCA_034437035.1 of Chloroflexaceae bacterium. GTDB lineage: Bacteria > Chloroflexota > Chloroflexia > Chloroflexales > Chloroflexaceae > CAKZQX01. The sequence goes on along the minus strand of DAOTUI010000240.1, from coordinate 9,317 downwards.
CCAGTGGCGCGGCGCGGGTTTGCCGTCGGGGCTGATTGTGGTCGGGCCATACTGAAAATCCCAGGTGTCAATGGTGTAAGGCCGCCGGATCAGTCCGCGTTCGGCATCCCAGCGCAGCGGATCGCTGGTGATGTAGATCAGGCCACGCCGCATCGCCGGCAGTTTGCTGCGCATCCAGTCATCATCGCCGGTCATCTGCCAGGCTTCATAAACGCCCTGCACAAACAGATATTCCAGGTCCGACTCCGGGTCCATCCGCTTCGCCTGCATCCCCAGTTCCGGGTAGTCCAGCACATCGGGGAAACTGCCATCAGCGAACTGCGCCCGCGCGAAGGCATCCAATAGGCTGGTGACATCCTGCTCAAAATAGCGGAAGCCCCGCCCCTGATGCACATGATCGCGCAGCCAGAGCAGCGGGTTGTCGGGGGAACGGTAGCCACGCACCGGGATGCCATTCAGATCATAGCTGACGACTTTCTGCTCCATAAAGCCACGCACGGTCGGGTAGAGCGCATCCAGTTCGGCCCACCCGGTCTGCACCTCGGTAGTGGCGTCGAGGGTGAACAGGTCACGGCGCGCCCCGGCTAACTGCCCCTCGACCAGCGCCAGCGCCCACTGATTACCCAGCGCACCCCGGGGCAGCAGCTCAACCGTCGTCTGACCGTCGGTAACCGTTACAGATTTTATGTCAACCAGTCGCCCACGCGCATCATACATCTGAAGTTCGGCGGGACCGCTGTAGTCGGCGATCTGCAGCGCCAGCGTTACCGGTTGCAGCGGCGCAACCGTCACCAGTTGCTCCTGCGGCGCATCTGCCAGGGCAATCTCGGCCCGCCGGGGAGATATCGCCAGCGTCAGCAGGGCATCCGGGACATATGTCTGCCAGTCGGCGGCTTGCGGCAGCGCCACCACCTCCCCGACATCCGCGTCATGGGCTGCCAGCCACATCTGATCAAAGAACTGCACCAGACGGCCATCCAGCCAGAGCGGATCGCGCAGGGGCGGCCCGACCCGTTCGCTTCCCGCCTGCTGCCAGGTTTCACGGAATGCGGTATGGACGGCAGCAGGATCGTCGCTCTCCGGCGTGGCAGTCGCGGCCGGTCGGGTATCGTTCAAATCCAGTTCGGCGATGGGGGGAGTACATGCTCCACTCATGCAGATGCAGAACAGGAGTAGCAGTGTAGCAAATAGTTTTGTGTGTTGCATAATCCTCGGCGTTCTCAGCAAATATGCGGGACATTATATGTGAGGTTCAAAGAACAAAGCAACCGCGAACAAAGAACAAACAGCCCTCTGCTGAACCTGCATACAACCGGCTTTGTTCGCTGTTCGTCTGTTCCCTGTTTCTCTGTGATATACTTGAACGGATGACCCGGCAATATTCACTCCACCCGACTCACGGTATTATGACAAGTTGTCTCTACCAGCGACTGGCGCAACCGGTTCAGGCGTGGCGGGCCGGCGGCTATCCCTGCGCCAACGCGCCCACCATCAGCGAGATCCTTACCTACCAGCTTGATCCGGCAACCCAGGCAGCGCACTTCCTGCGCCCACCGCAACTACGCGCCCTGGAGACCTACTGGTACCTGCGGCTGGTTGCGCAGACGCCCCATATTGTTGACCTCTATGCGCAACTCTTCCCCGATCCGGATGAGCGGTGCGCCGCGCTGGGTCTGACCAGCCCGGCCATCCAGGATTTTGTTGCGACACAGGGGCATGCCGCCCTCTGGCAGCGCCTCCGGCACGACGCCGATCTTGTGCGCGCCCACAAACTGGAGGCTCTGCACGAGAGCTTCACCCGGCCCTACCCCAGCTACATCCTGGCACTGGCGATGGGCGTGGGCAAAACTCTGCTGATTGGCGCGATTATCGCCACCGAGTTTGCCATGGCGTTGGACTACCCCGACGGACCGTTTGCCCAGAATGCGCTGCTGTTTGCACCAGGTAAGACGATTTTCGCAGCGCTGCGGCAACTAACTGATGTGCCGTATGCCAGAATCTTGCCGCCACGCCTCTTCCAGGATTTTGCCGCCTCGGTCAAACTGACCTTCACGCGCGACGGCGACCGGGATCTGCCGGTCATTCGCGGGTCATGCTTCAACCTTATCGTTACCAACACGGAGAAGATCCGCATCCGGCAGGAGACGATCCGCCGGCGTGACATCGGTGCGCATGTTGCGCCGGAACCGAACACCGCTCGCACCATGGTGGCAAATCTGCGGCTGCAAACCCTCGCCGGCCTGCCCAACCTGGCCGTCTTCTCGGACGAGGCGCACCACACCTATGGGCCGGCACTGGGGCGCGAACTCAAGCGCGTGCGGCAGACCGTCGATTATCTGCATCGCCACAGCCCCAACCTGATCGGCGTGATCAACACAACCGGCACGCCCTACTTTGCGCGCCAACCCCTGCGCGATGTTGTCATCTGGTACGGCCTGGCGGCGGGCATCGCGGATGGTATTCTAAAAGAGGTTGCGGGAAATATCCAGGCGTACCGGTTTGACGCGGCCGGCACCGACCAGTTTGTCACCGAGGTGATCGCCGACTTCTTCCGGGATTATGCCGGGGTGCAGTTGCCGAATGGCGCTCCGGCGAAGCTGGCGATCTACTTCCCGCAGACCGATGACCTGGAAGAGTTGCGGCCCATAATTGAGCACGCCCTGATCGCTGCCGGTCAGCCCCCCACCGTTGTGCTGACCAATACCAGCCGCTCCTCACAACGGGAGATCGACGCCTTCAACCAGTTGAATGATCCGGCCAGCCCGCACCGGGTGATCCTGCTGGTCAACAAGGGCACCGAGGGTTGGAATTGCCCCAGCCTGTTTGCCTGCGCCCTGGCCCGCAAACTCAAGACCTCGAACAACTTTGTGTTGCAGGCGGCCACCCGCTGCCTGCGCCAGGTACACGGCAACCAGACCCCGGCGCGCATCTACCTGTCCCAGGAAAACCGCGCCCTCCTGGAGCGGCAATTGCGGGAAACCTACGGCGCAACGCTGGCCGACCTGAACCAGTCTCGCCGAAACACCCCGCGTCTCGCCCCACCCCGCCGGACGGAACTGCCGGCTCCGCCCCGTCCCACGCCCCGCATCACGCACCGGGCAACTCGGTCTACCACCGCGCTGCGCCTGCAACGCCCCGACCGGCCCGCCACCCTGTCCAACATGGAGCAACCAACCGACGCGCTCGACCTCTACACCGCTACGGTGCAGCTTGCTACAACCTACCGCCTGGATCTCTGGATGCTCTACGATGAACTGCGGCGCATCTATCCGGAGGGGGAGTGTCCGGTTGTGCATCTGGAGGAACTGGCACGCCAGGTTGAGGACCGGATGGGGCAACCATGACATATCCTTCCCGTAGGGACGCGCTTCTGTGCGTCCCTGTTCCCGCACACGGTTGCATTTTATTCATCAGGATGCGCAGAAGCAGGTCCACGCCTCGTCCCGATGCCGGAACAACGCTCCAGCACAACAAAATCCGCCTGAAGTCTGAGGTCATCCCGATTGACACACGCAACCCGGTGTGCTATCGTTAGCACAGCGATAGCAAACGGAGGAACTGTTCTACCAATGGTCTACTTCAGCGACATGATGCTGTTCACCCACGCCGGCGCACACTGCGTCCCGACAATGAACGGCATACCGCCCTCAGGTGAGGTGTCGCTCAAGTAAACCGCTACTCCAATGCGATACCCCAGCCGTGGGCGGATCTACGCCCACGGCTTTTGATTCCCTCCCTGCCCGCCGTCGGGCAATAGACATGGCGCGCTTCCGCAGTTCTATCGCCATTATGATCATCTAGCACAGCGGAGGAAGGTATGTCTAAGAAGAAAAAACAACCAGTGAACCGATCAAGCAAACCGGCGACGCGTCCATCCGGGAAACAGCACAGCAAGGATCCCATCCTTTCGCGCCGCCCGCCGCGCCAACCAGGACGCTAACCCTTCCCGGATATCGAAGTAACTGCGCCGGGATGAGTGAACCGTCTCGGCAAAGGAGGTCAATCTATGCGTACCCTCACCTACTATGTTGCGACATCAATCGACGGCTTTATCGCCCATCAAGATGGCTCGTGGGATGGCTTTCTGGGCGAAGGTCAACATGTGACTGACTATATCGAGTCATTGCAATGGTTTGATACGGTGGTAATGGGCCGCAAAACTTACGAGGTTGGGCTCAAGCAGGGGGTAACTGATCCCTATCCACACATGGAGAGCTACGTCTTCTCGCGCACGCTCGGCACCAGTCCGGATGCGCGGGTGCAGGTTGTCGCCGAAAACCCAGAGGAACGGGTCAGGCAGTTAAAGCAGGCTCCCGGCGGCAAGATCTACCTCTGTGGTGGCGCGGAGTTGGCGGCAACGCTGTTTACGGCGGAACTGGTTGACGAGGTGATGCTCAAGTTCAGTCCGTTCCTGATGGGAACAGGCATTCCCCTGTTCTCTCACGTCATCCCGCAAACGGCCCTGCAACTCATTGACAGTAAGATCTATGACAATGGTGTTGTCTGGCTGCACTACCGCGTGCAACAGTGACATGCACCCGGCCCGGCGCGCACTATTTTGTCGCACGCCGGGCCAACCTACACCGCTAAAAGTTGTATTCTATGAGCGATGAAATACCTATGCGTATGCGTATGCCATACCGGCAGACAATAATAGCCCGACAGCCTCCCACCTCACCTACCACCCCCGCAGTTCACCCGCGTATCAGATTGACAGGTGTTTGCCAGTTTTCCCACAGCCAGACTTCAGTCCTCTCTGATGGAGTTAGCGCGCCTGAATCGCTATACTGGTATCAACAACGATACGAAAAACAGTCCGGTCAACGTTCATACGAGCGCAACTCGTGCGACAGGCAAGAATAGGTCGCAAGTCGGAGGCGGAAATTGTGCTACAACCCTATAATCTTTGCTGGTCATTCGCCCGATAAGCGAAACCAACAAAACACAAGGAGGAATGTTACTATGCAACGCATGTTAAGCATTACGGGAGTCATTGCGGTATTGATCACCGCTATCGTCATGATCGCCGGGCCGGTTATGGCCCAGGATATCACCAACCCCGCCTTCCAGCGGGTCTGGAACCGGCAGGATCTGCCCGTGGCCCAGCAGATCAGCGGTCGTTCGTGGACCTGGGGCCCTGAGGCCAACACCGACTCGATGCGCGAGCCCTACGCCGAAAGCCCCGAGGGTCAGCGCGTGGTGCAGTACTTTGACAAGAGCCGTATGGAGATTACCGACCCGACGGCTGACCAGAACAGCCAGTGGTACGTAACCAACGGTCTGCTGCCGATTGAGCTGATGACCGGCAACCTGCAGGTCGGCAATGAACAGTTCGAGTTCCGCAGCCCGGCCCGCATCTCGGCCATTGGCGACCCGGGACACTTCCCAACCTACGCGGACCTGAAACGGTTCTATCCGGCCCCGCCGGTCAACCCGAACGATCTGGGGCGGCCCGCTACCGGCCTGCTGAACCCGGACGGCAGCGTGGGTGCTTTCGATGATTATGCCGATGATCCCAAGACGGTGCTGGTACAGGGTGAGAATAACCAGGGTGTGGCCCAGGCATTCATCGACTTCCAGAACCAGCAGGGCGTTGTCTACGAGAATGGGAATTATGCGCAGGGCCAGGTATATAATCCGCTGTTCGTCTTTGGCAAGCCGGTGACGGGGGCCTTCTGGGTGAAGACAATGGTCGGCGGCGAGGAGCAGACGGTGCTGTTCCAGGTCTTTGAGCGCCGTGTCCTGACCTACAACCCGGAGAACGAGGAAGCCTTCCAGGTGGAGATGGGCAACGTCGGTCAGCACTACTACCAGTGGCGCTACGAGGGCAACCCGGAGCCCTACCCCGCCCCGTAAGGATCGCCGTTCATCGTAGTAACTCGGAGAACCATTTGATTGCAACCCGGGCCGCGCTCATGAAGATGAGCACGGCCCGGATTCAGGTTCAATACCCCTCAACGAACACAATGTAGGCACTCACTCGTTTGAAAGTGGATAACGCCTCTGGCAGGACGGAAGAAACCGGATCTTTTTCACGGGAAAGTTCATAAAGTAAACTTTTGTGCAAAAAAGATCCAGGAGCACCATGCTGCCGCAGGCGAAGCTGACTTTCATCTGGTCAAACGCCAGACGCCCGGTTTGCGCATCCACTGCATTACTTCCACTTGATTGTACAGCCAACCGGCTGCGTCTCCTCGGTTGGCGGGAGCGACCCCAGCAGCACCGCATCAAGCGCCTCGCGCAGATAGTGCCGCCGGACTGCGGCAGGATCGTCGTAGTTATCATCAATTGTCCCATGGTAGCGCAGAATGCCCTGCTGATCAAACAGGAAGACCTCGGGCGTCCGCTCGGCACCGTAGGCGCGGGCCACCTCCTGCGTCTCATCATAGAGGTAGGGGAAGTTAAAGGACTTCTCGCGGGCGCGCTCCTGCATGCGCGGGAAGCTGTCGTTGGTATACTTCACGGCATCATTTGCGTTGATCACCAGCAACCGGATGCCCCGGTCGGCATAATCGGCCTGGATCCGGATCATGCGGTCTTCCCAGGCGCGCACATAGGGGCAGTGGTTGCAACTGAAGATAACGACCCGAATCAGGTCGGCATAGTCGTCAAACACATATGCCTGATCGTCAACGCCCAGCAGCGAAAAGGGCACGGCTTTGTCGCCAAGATTAAGCTTTGCCATACACACCTCCAGTATGTTTGTCGGGAAACGTGCGGGTAATCGGGAATGAGTAGCGCATTGGCGCACCTTACGTTCGGGTTGCACGCCGCAACGCGGAGCGCATCATCTCGGCGGAGGGTAACGGCGAAATGCGCCCATCCGGCAGATGATAGGCCCGGCAGGTCAGCGCGTACATTGCATCAGATGGTGGGGGATCGATGTCATAACCATTTATCAGTATAGTGGGAGAGCCGGTGAAACGCAAACGCTGCGCCTGCTCCTCCGTCTCCACCTTGATCACCGTGACCGTTGCCGGAGTACCCTCCTCGGCCAGCACCTCCCGCAGCCGTGCAAGCGCCGCCTCGTGCGAGGGGCAATCCTCGAAATAGAGCAACTCGATCTGCATATCTGACCGCTCCTTTCAGCATACCCGCGTTACGCGGTGAATGTTCAACCTGCACATTTGATAAGATGAACGTCCCGATTCGCCTGCGGCAGCATGGTACTTATTTTATCTTTTTCACGAACATTTGGCTCCTTGAGCCAAATGTTCGTGAAAAAGATCGGGAGTCTTCCGCCCTGCCGGAGGCGAAATCCCCTTCCATATCAGTGACCGCGTACGTCGTGTCAAATACACGATGTACGCGGTGGGCGCTTGACATGTGACACTTCGTAGTGCCGCCTTCAGGCGGTTGTGTTGGCTTGAAACCGTCTGATGAAAGTTGAAAAAACAGTCCGGATGTATGGAGTTGAAAAAATAGTCCGGATGTATGGATAGGTATGGATAGCGCTCCAGCACTGTCCGGATTAAAAATTCAAAGTTCATAAGCCGGCACTACCCTGCTGCGGGCGCGACCAGTCTTGCGTCCGAGCAAGCGCCTGATTTGTAATCCACTACGTCGACTCTGTCAAATCCCACCTGCGTGAAATCGTAACATACGCAAAACCCCAACCGGATTCCACCTGAGATATGCTACAATGACCGTGATACCCCTGAAGCGCAAATACTGCTGTACCTGATTGTGCTGTCTTCGTGAGCATAAGGAGGTTGAGGATGAACAAGAAGACCATCCGCGATGTTGACTGGAATGGTAAGCGCGCGCTTGTGCGTGTTGACTTCAATGTTCCGCTCGACGCAAACGGCAATATCACTGACGATACCCGCATCCGCGCCGCACTGCCGACGATCCGCTACCTGCTGGACCATGGCACAAGTGTAGTGTTGATGTCGCACCTGGGCCGCCCCAAGAAGAAAGTCGTCGAATCGATGCGCCTGCGCCCGGCGGCTGAACGGCTGTTCGAACTCCTGCCCGAAGCCCAGGAGGTTAAGAAGACCGAGGTGACCACCGGCCCGGCAGCCGAGGCTGCGGCATCGGCGCTCAAGCCCGGTCAGGTGCTGCTGCTGGAGAATACCCGCTTTGACCCGCGCGAGGAGGCCAACGACCAGGAGATGGCGCAGGAACTGGCAAAGCTGGGTGATGTCTATGTTAATGATGCGTTTGGCTCGGCGCATCGCGCCCACGCCAGCACCGAGGGCGTCGCGCGCTACCTGCCCGCCGTGGCCGGGTTCCTGATGGAGGCCGAGTTGAGTGCGCTGTTTGGCGCGCTGAGCGACCCGCAGCGGCCGTTTATCACAATTATCGGCGGCGCGAAGATCAGCGACAAGATCGGCGTGATCGAAAATCTGCTCAGCAAGGTTAATGCACTGCTGATCGGCGGCGGGATGGCGAACACCTTCCTGATGGCTCAGGGCTGCAATCTGGGCGACTCGCTGGTTGAGACCGAGAGTGTGGATACCGCCCGCAGCCTGATCGACAAGGCCCATGCCGCCAATGTAAATTTGATGCTGCCCACCGACGCGGTCATCGCCGACGCGTTCAAGGCCGATGCCCAGCAGAAGGTGGTTCCGGCCAACAAAGTTCCCAGCGGCTGGCGCATCCTCGATATCGGCCCGGAAACGGTTAAGACTTTCAGCAACACCATCAAAGAGGCCCAGACAATTATCTGGAACGGACCGATGGGTGTCTTTGAGATGGAGCCTTTCGCCAAAGGTACCTTTGCGATTGCGCAGGCAATGGCCGAGGCATCGGCCAAAGGTGCGATGACGATCATCGGCGGGGGCGACTCGGTTTCGGCCGTGGAGCAGTCCGGCCTGGCCGACAAGATGGGCCATATCAGCACCGGTGGCGGCGCGTCGCTGGAACTGCTCGAGGGGCAGGAGCTGCCGGGTGTGGCGGCACTGAACGATAAGTAGTGATAATGTAGGAGCCGGTCTGCCGGAGTCGGGGCGGTGATTACGGCTGCTCCCCGGCTCCGGCGTTTTGCTGTCTGCCCGCCGATTATTTCACCAGCTTGAGAATCTCCTTGAACTGCGGTCCCTCCGCCACCTGGAGCAACTCGTAGAGCGCCATCTCGCTGCTCGTCATACATGCGCCCGCTTCCTGCATCCGCTGCAACCCGATAGCTTTGTTTGCCGGCGTGCGCGAGGAGACCGCATCGGTGACAACCTCTACCTCGTAGCCCCGCTCCAGCAGTTCCCGCGTGGTCTGGTAGACACAGATGTGGGTTTCGATGCCGGTCATCAGCAGTTGCTTGCGTCCCAACGCCTCGATCGCCTGCATAAACTCGGAGTTGCCGCAGCAGCTAAAGCTCA
>DAOTUI010000239.1:0-11577 GCA_034437035.1 Chloroflexaceae bacterium | reverse complement strand
GCCCCGATGCGCCTGACCAACCTGATCCGGAAGATCGCGGACGTGCCCCGCTTACAGGCGCTGCGTGCGGACATCCCGGACCTCCCGGACGTTGCCACGCTGGAGCAGCGATTGCGCGATGCCGCCGGGTAGGTTAGAACGTTGGAACGTTGGAACGTTGGAACGTTCTAACGATGGTCAATACTCCACTCCTGCTGCCGGCGGATATCGCTGACCGCCGGCATGAGCGGCAGGCCACAGCGCCCGGCGATCCGGCTGACCAGCCGCGCCCAGCGCATGGCCGGCTCCAGCCCCACGGCCTCGCCGGTCGTCACCGGCGTGAGCAGGTCCAGCGGCAGGTTGGCGGCGGCGGTGGCGGTCCCCCATGCGTACCTTCGTGCCCGTTCAACCGGTCCATGACATGGGGATTGTATCGTGGATAAAGACATGCATCCCACCCCATACATTGCTGGCCCGCCCGATCCCAGGACCAGGCTGCGCATCACGCTGCGTATCGTCGTGAACAGCGCGGTGAAGATGCCTATCCCGATGGCTGCTGAAAATACAGGTTCATGGCGTATCACAACACCGGTGTATGTCGTTATCATTGTCTCAGATACGCATGAAGATGTGGCATTCATACGCCGAATACCGACGTTCTGCCACGACGCAAACCGAGAAAACGCCACGCCATGGACCTGATGTATGGGACGACATACACCTATGGTTTCAGCACGGGGAAGACATGCAATTCAGTCGGTGCATAGGTCATATCTCCTGGTATGGAATGCGGAATGCGTCAGGGTTCCCGCACACCAATCGTGTCATGGCTCATTACGGTCTGATCATTAGCAAGCAGCGTGACGAAGACCGTTTTTTCGCCGCTCCCGGCGGAAAGCGTGAAGGGGATGGTCGGTGCCCACGGTTGCTCCGGAACACCAGCGAACGATGGGTCTTCGCTGATTTGCACCGCGTCAATCATGTGAAACGGCAGCCAATCGGCAGTTCCCTCGCGGGTCAGCGTAATCATCACCGTGTGTGATCTGGTTTCCGGAGCATCATCGTTGATAAAGATGGGGAAGACCCCAGGCTGTGCGCCAAGCGTCATCGTCCAGTAGTGTCCCCACGACCCACCGGCGGCATAGCCCAGGCCGATCTCCCGAGAATTGGGGTCAAGCATATTCGCACGGTGACCGGGACTGTCCATCCAACCAGCCACCACACTGGACGGTGTGGGATACCCACTCCCAATGTTCTCGGCAACCAGGCACGTCATGCCATCGTATGGCGTATAACCCTGGCGACATGCGCGATCGGCGGGCGAGGAGCCATCGGACCCCTGATGAGCAAAGAAGCCATGGCGGATCATGTCGTCGTTGTGGGCGCGAGCAGCCGCAGTGAGGTGCGGATTGGCGCGGAGTGGGGGCAAGCCCCGGGCAGTGCGTTCGCCGTTGGTGAGCCGGATAACCTCGACTTCCAGCATGGCCGGGGTTGCCAGGATCGGCGCGCGGAGGTCGTTGTAGCCACGGGCCTCACTGCCCAGCAAGCCTAGCAGGACGTTGGGATGCAGCTCAAAGCGCGCGCGCTCAAACCACTGAACGGTATAAAAGGTGCCATCGCTTGCCAGTTCGCGCTGCACCGGGCTGATCGGCAGGCCGAACAGCGCCAGACTCTCGGCCGCACTGGTCGCCGGGTCGGCATCAATGCTGAGGCCGCGTGCCTGCCAGGCCGTGAGAAAGGCACCACACACGTTGTAGCCGGTCTCGGTAAAGAAGCGGCAGTCGTTCGCGGGATCAGGCGCCTGCCCGCCATGGGTTGCAGGGCGTCCCTGCTCTGCCAGCAAGTCGGCACTGAGGCGACCCAGGAGGACATCGTAGGGTGGAGCATGGTCTGGATGTAACTCCAGGCGATTGCGCTCAAACCACTGCACCTGGACTTCTTTTCCTTCAATCAGTTCCACCTGTTGTGGAGTGATAGGCAACCCAAAGACGGGCAGGCCCCCCTGCTGTTCCCAAAATGTGCGCAGGCGTCCGGTGATACACATCCCCGTTTCCGGAAAACAGCGTTGATCGGTCTGGGCATGTATTGGGTGGAACTGTCCACCAGTGAGCAGAATCAGGACAATCAGGGGAAGAACGTAGCGTGTTCGTGGGTTCAGCATGGACGCGGTCTCCTTTCCTCAACATAGATACAGTACTGGCGCGCAGCAGCCGTTTCTATCGGCAGCATGCGCAGAGAGCAGCAACGAATTGCGCCGGTGCGTGAACGGGGTGCTTATCGCTGAAGTCAGGGTATGGACCGTGCAGTGATGACTCACTGATGGGATGTCGTTGTCTGGCATCAGGTCAACCCAGGGTCGGTGCAGGCAGCGGAAGCCGGACACATACGCCGACATAGGATGGTCTATCGCCCGCCAGTATAGCGTGACGGTGTTACCAACGAATTACGATACCGTTGCGTATGGCGCTATTCTGAGTCAACCGTCTCTGAAGTTATGTACCCGGCGATACCCAGGCAGAACGCCGGATTCAGTGGTGGTGGAGGGCCATATGTGTTGGGGCAATATGAACGTTGCTGCAATGGACCGCAAACGAGCCATTTTTATGGCTTCCCAACGGGATAAACTGCAGATAGCATTGTTTCGTGAGAACAGTATGTCCAGCCTTTTGCGATTCTGCATCAGAACGGCATATGGTGTCGTACGTTGCGTCTGGTTCCAGCAATGTTCATACTGCCCCTATTTCCAGTTCTCCACTACCGAGCGCCTGCATCAACGTCTGAACTATCGCCCGCCGGTGCAGGTGTATACGGAACGATAAACAGGGAGGCGCTACGTGGCGTGCGCCTGGCCAGCCGAGCAGACCGGTCAAGACCGCTGCCGGAGCTGGGACAGTGTCGGGAGCCGGCGGTCTTGACTCGGCCTGCTGTGGCGAGCGCGAGCGCGCCACGCGGCGTCCGCCTGAACCGAGCCACCGCACGACAACAACGCAAAGCTAAATGTTTACGTAATTTCGCGGTTTTGTGGTCTTGACAAAGGGGCCAAGCATAGCATCCGGCGCGCAGACCAGCGCAACCAGGGCCGGCCCATCCTGGCCAATCTGGGCAGCCAGACGCTGACGCTCGGCTTCGCTTGTCGGCAGCCGCGACTCCGCGGCACGGGCGTGGGAGCGCAGATACCAGTCGTGCGGAGCCACCCGTTCCAGCCAGAACGGTGCCTCGGTGGCGAGCGCATGCAGCGCAGCGCGCAGCGGTTCGCGCACCAGTTCCAGTCGATTGCGGGCACGCACCGCCGCCAGGACGTGGGTGGCGTCGGTGCGGTGCGTGCCGCATGCCTTCAGCCGGTGCTAGTCACGCAACCACGGCAACAGCGGGGCCAGGATGCGCTCGGCCCCGGTATCCGTGAGCAAACGGTCACGGCATTCGCTCAGCATCGAGACATCAAAGCCCGGGTCGATCACCTCCAGGCTGAGGGCATATGTCCAGTCAATGCGACCACGGACGGCATCCGCAGCCTGCCAGTCGGAGAGTCCTTCGAAAAACTGCAACACCAGCACGAGCGCGAGCCGCCAGGGAGACCGGGCGGGGTGCCCATTGGTGGCAAACAGGTCGGTAAAGGCATCGTCGGTGGAGATGGAACCGAGGGCATCGCGCGCACGGATGGCGAGGGTACCTTTGGGAAAGGCAGCGTGGGCTACGCGTGCGGTGTCGGCGGGAATGGGCGGAACCGATTGGGGAACCAGGGACATGAGAACCTCCTGAACTTCAACGGACTGAACCTCACGCTGCGTGATCAGAGCAAAGAGGTAAAGCGTTGACAAGCCTTAATTGAGCGTAAGTGGTAAAAAGATCATTGATCTTTTAACTTCAGGATATGCAGTAAAATTCTGATCCGTTAGATTCAACGGTACTGTAATGCTGCGCGATGATGGCATAAAGGTCAAGCCAACTTTTGCCGGAGTAAGCGTGTATGAACCGGCAGGCAATTCTGCAATGCTGTAATTACCATTACTATCGGTGATCGCTTTATTTCCCTCTTCTGTGGCAATTGTCACACCCGCAACCGGCTCACCATCTGTATCTACTACACGGCCCGCAACAGTGGACATCGCAACTGTTGCGGTAAAATTCTGATCGACAACATCAGGAGGCACGTCGATCATGCGAGATGATGGCGCAAAGGTCATACCATCTTTTGTTGGCGTCAGTGTATAAACACCTGCCGGTACCTGTATACTATAGGTTCCAGCGTTTGTGGTGGTCGCACTCTGCCCTGTTTCAGTTGTGACTGTCACCCCTGCGATAGGGTCGTTGTTCTGATCGGTAATACGTCCGGCAATTGAAAACAGTGGCTGACGCAGTTGGTTAAACCAGACCTGATCAGGTGTGTCACTATTGCCTGTTGCCAGAAACAGATCGAGATCACTATCACCATCTAAATCACCCAGGGCTACATGGGTCGTGCGAACGTTACCAATTTGCTGACCAGTATCAGTGAAGACGCCACTTCCATTATTCAGCAAGATCTGATCGGGCTGATTCCAGACATTACCAATCGCTGTATCCAGATCACCATCTAGATCGATATCGCCAAGCGCAACTGTTTCACTCTGCTCATTGCCTAGATTCTGTCCGCTGTTCGTAAAACTTCCTGATCCATTGTTGAGCCAGATCTGATTGGGACTGGTTGTTCCTGGTTCCCATGTGTAGACGCTGGTGACGAAAGCATCAAGATCGCCATCATCGTCCAGATCGCCCAGCGCGACTTCATGACTTCCGAACGCCCCCAGACGCTGCTCACTATTGACAAAATCGCCCGTTCCATCATTCAACCAGATCTCATCACCGGCCTTATAGTTTGCTACAAATGCATCAAGATCATCATCGCCATCCAGGTCGCCCAGGGCAACTCCCCAGCTTTCCGTACCAGTAAATTGCAGCACAACACGGGTAAACTGTCCCTGTCCATCATTCATCCAGACTTCGTTCGCATCAGAGCTCCAGGTTCCAATAAAGGCATCAAGATCGCCATCATTATCCAGATCGCCCAGCGCAACAGTTTTCGCATCGGACCATCCCAGGATTTGCTCATTAGACACAAAGCTTCCGGATCCATTATTAAGCCAGACTTCATGTTGTTGCGCACCATAGCCATTGACCACAATGGCATCCAGGTCATCATCACCATCCAGATCACCCAGAGCAATATCTTCACTTTGGGATACACCTATTCCCAACCGCTGCTCACTGTCACTAAATATACCCAGACCATTGTTAAACCAGACACTGTTACTCTGTTCCCAGTGAGCAGTAAAGGCGTCAAGATCACCATCACCATCCAGATCGCCCAGGGCTACAGCCGTGGTGTCAAACGCACCTAATTGCTGCCCGCTGTCATCGAAAATATCACCGGTGATCGGGCCATAACCATACTGTGTGAGTAATGCCAATTCACGGAGAGCATAATAAGGCAAACCGACATACGGCAGAAGAGCCAGACTGGTGGCACAGAGTAGGATAAACAGGCTAGAGCGAAGCATGCGTCGAAGTTTCATGGTGTTCCTCGTTTTGCAGTAATCTGATATCCATAAGGAACCGGCAACATGTGATAGGCACGGACAAGGCGAGTGTCCTGATAGGTAATATAAATTGGACGTTCAGCAGCAAGAGCCTCATCGACCAGGAGTGGTAAGGTCTCAGGGGCAGTGAGTAAGATGTTGATTGCAGCCACATCAGAGCGTGTTTGTAGCACAATCTGATGATATTTCATAGCCGCAGCATCGCCCCAGGGAGCCAGATACATTGCGTTTGGAGCCGCCGCTTGCAACCGTGCATGAGCTGTATTATGCAGCATCCACATGTCATTGACATTAACCAGCGGACCGTTCACCAATAGCAGGCTCAACGGGAGCATCAATATACCAGGGACAAGCCGCTGTGGAAGCACCTGTGTGGTTTGATTGAGACCTATACCGATCAAAACGGCCCACACTAGAAAGACTGGTAGCAGCATCATCTCCTTGTCGGGAACACGGTAGGCAATGTAGAATGCGCCGTGCGGAAGGGCCGTTCCCAGCAGACCGATAGCCCCCAGTTGCGTATGCCGCCAAAGGGTCCAGAATCCCCAGAGACCCAATGGAATACCAATACCTAGAAAAGCTGCCCAAAGCCAGGTCAATACTCGTACACTTTCTTGAAGGATCTCATGTGGAGCATAGGCAAACGCCAAATGTCGAAACTGACCTCCAGTGATATACCAGATTAGGGTACGCAGATTGGTGAGATCAACAGACTGAAATGTTCCTGTCACATCATAGTGACCAATGTAGACAAACGCCGGATGGGCCGCAGAACGCCACGGAAGATAGAGAATGGGTGTCAGAGACAACACACCAATTCCCACCAGATATATACCATGACGTAGCGTAAGTTGACGCCTGTAAGAGGTAGTCAATGCCAGAAGTCCGAGTCCCGGCCACCATAAACTGGTCGCAGGATTATTTGCTGCTGCCAGTCCAGCTATACCAACAGCGAGGAACAATGCATACAGTTGGCCTGCGGTACGCCAATACCAGAGGAGCAGTAACATTCCAACCAGAAACAATCCTTGCAGGGTGTACACCTCAGTAATGACTGAAACAAACCAGGCATAGTAGCAGAAACCAAAGCTCAACCCCGCAGTTAATGCCGGCAGAGTACGACCTCCCATCTGCCGAATAAGCAGGATCAGGAGAAATACCGTTCCCGTATTGGCAACAGCAGAAAATAAATTACTGCGGTAGGCGATATCTCCGATAGGAAGATACTGAAATGCATGCACAAGGATGAGATAGACGGGATAGCCAGGCGAGTGAACCAGACCCAGCGTGTAAGCAGCAGTAGTTAGCTCCGGACTATCGAGGGCGAATAGTGACGGTGCCAGCGTGCAAAGATATGCCACCAGCACCCCTCCAGCGGCAACTATAGCAGGATAGAAGACTGATAAATTGACAAGTGATCTCCATACGTTCTGTGGTTGAATATATTTCATTGCTGCTCCAGTGTCTGGGTTAATAATGCAAGTGTTAGAATGGTCAGGAGGCGTCCGGCATCGAGGGTCCAAAAATACCCATCGAAGAGACTGATAATCCCAATGGCAAACCATGCGTGCCCGCTGGCAATTGCCCAGGGATTCACACGGTGACGGTGCTGCCAGAGCCGTGTACCGGTAGATACCCATATCCAGAGCCAGATACCGCCACCCAGGACACCAATTTCCGCTGCCATTTGTAGCGGAACATTGTGGGCATGATCCGGCGGTAGACGCGTTCCCGTCAGGATGACGGCAGCGGGGAAATTACCTGCACCAACCCCGGTGATTGGTCGAGCAGCAATACTCCCAATAGCCACTTGCACAAGTTCTGTGCGTCCCACCAAAGATCCACGCTCAACCGCCGACTCCAATGGCTGCATCCGAACTGCTAACGGTTCAACCAGCACCACACCACATATGAGCAATATACCGCCGAGACCGAATACAGCATGAACAATGGGACGCCGCAGTACTGGATATTGCCGGATGATCCATATGGTAGCTGATGGGAAGGTAAAAAGGAGGGCCAGCCAGGCTGAGCGGGAGAAACTGAGGGCTACACCAATCCAGAGAAACCACCAGAGTAGTCGTCCAGTGGAGTATCGCAACAGAGGCAAACTGAGCAAAATGGTGACCGCCAGAAATCCTCCCAATACATTCGGATTAAAGGTTAACCCCGACGCACGAAAGGAGACGGCCCCGCTGGATGTCGTAATGAGTGGAGCCGCCGGATGATTAGGGGATACGGCAAGTTCACCAGGAAGACCAATGGGGCCTCCAAGCAGCCACTGACCAATACCAACCAGTGTATGCAGACTCATCCCGATGAGCAACACCCAGATAACCCGTTCGTAAACGATCCGATGGCGAACGAAGAGCACATATGTTAGCACTGCCAGAGCCCAGCGTATGCTAGTATATACTGCCAACCCAGGAACAACAGCAAATGGAAGCGTTATGAGGGCCAGCACAACGAGAGACAGGAGTGCCGGCAAAAATCTGTCTGATGCCGGATACGAATGTCGATGCCACACAAGCATGCTACTCAAGATAACTGTGATGACTCCCAGATCCATAAGCAGCAATAATGGTGTTACATAGAGTGGCAAGACTCCTGCAATGAATGGCTGACCAAGAGGCCAGGCAACCGAGAATGGAAGCAAGAGAACAAAGAGGTACCAGGCCCATAGATTCACGTGCGAAAACACTGGTCTGTCAAAAATACTTTGTTGAAGAAACAAGTATTTCATCGCTACCCTTTGCTACGTATGAAAGCACCAGATCCGTAGGGCATGCGTACTATAGAAAGTCTCAGATAGAGTTTGTACATTTGTCTGCCTCTTATGCTCATATACCATTTGCTGACGTTATCAGGCACAAATGATTATACGCCGTTAGCTAATCCCTATATACAGCCCAGTAAATATTATAGTAAACTCAGTGAAGAAGAGATAAAAAACTCCCACCCTGAGCTTTAAGATATTGTTATGCGGCAATTGTCCGTGATGAGTGCAGTTCAGCGCTGTAATTCTGCACGAATGTGATGGGCCGGCACTCATGTAAGTTGTCAACTATTGAATAGTGAACTTAGAAAACACAGAACAATAGAACGCCACAATGCTCACGGTCGTTCATAATACACCTGGCCGAGTGGAATTATCAAAACACCCTGCTGCGCATCCCATGCCAGAACTGCTCGTTCCGTCACGACGCAGATATATCCCTGACCTGGATGGGTGTCCACCGGCGCAAAGGGCAGGCCTCGCAGGATTATTGACTGCATCTGCTCATGCGAAACCCAGAACTCCGGACTCAACACCCGGCCAAAGGCATGTGTGAACTGTGCTTCAGTCCCGAACTGGTTAATCACCCAGGCATGGATGCCATTCACCAGTGGCGGCTCCTGTCCAGCCTCCGGCCAGGCTGACTGAATAATTCCGGCCTGGTGTAACTCCTGCCACATCCATGCACCAAGTGGGACAAAGGTGGGATTGCCGGTACCTGTGCGCTCATACCAGACATACCGGCCGGGCAGAACGACCGTAGGATTGTCACCGGCATTGGCCCGGAAGGGTTGGCCGATAACCTCGCCCCACTGTCCATACGCCGGTCCCCAGGTCTGGCGTGCTGTCGTTAGAAACACGCTACCGAGTGTTGGAACGACATACGGCTGTCCCTGAACAGTCCGCTGAATATGCTGATGCTCCGGCAACCCGCCAATCGTTGTACTCACTATGATGACCTGGTTAAACCCGCGGAGATAGTGGGCCAGCTCGTCAAGTGATAATGTGTAGGCATAGCCCACCAGTCCATCCAGGATCACAACCCGGTCGGGTTGATCAGGTGACACCATCGCCGCGACTTCGTGGTACGGATAAAGTAGTTCTGCCTGTTCCCCAGTTTCCGCCACATGAAGTACACGCGCCTGGGGATTATAGGGACGAGGTGTAATCCAGAGATGGGCAAATGACTGCATCGGCTGTGCTGCCAGCCGGTCATAGATAGCGCGGGCCAAGGCAGTATCAACAACGTGCGGCGTGGTTCCCAGCATCACCGCGTTATAGCCCAGCGCTTCATAGACCCCCACAAACGCAGCAGGTGCTGCTCCCAGATTGTCCAGCGAAAAACGCTGATCCGAACCCTGTGCCCCCAACAGGGTGTAGTAGCTCTCTCTAAAATCACGGGGTCGTTGGGGAACCAGCGCACGCGCCATCCAGTAGGCATGCGATCCATCACCACCAATATTCTGTATACCATTGGCAACCGCCAGAAAGTCACAGTTGCTGTCATTGCCCTGCGGCGTAATGGTATACGTCTGCATGGTGTGCCGTTGACCTTCCGGACGGTACGGCATGGGATGGAAGTCGGGTCCATAGACGGCGATAGCCTGCTCCGGCTGGGCCAACTGGGGCGGGTTAGAACTACCCTGCGTAGACTGAGGATAGATCGTGCCTACCACGGCAAGCGTGAGCAAGATGATCATGCAATGGGACAATGGTAATTTCATGGTATCCTCCAGAAAGTAGAATGTCGTGTTGCTAATGCGGAGGTCAGGAATAGATGCTGCCGGCGCAGAGCACAAATTACCTTGATTGCTAGTTCATGTTCGTGCATAGAAGCGCGATGCGCGACGCGTGGACCTTGCGGTCAACATACTTCGCCATGACTTCCTTGACACATACCTTCATGCGGGTGGCGAATAACAAAGCGCCTGCGTGTGTATGTCTCCTTCCGAGAATGTGATGATGGCGTGGCAAACCTGGAACCCAGGCACCTGGGAATGTTTGCCGGGGTGGGGGCAGGTATATGTCAAGGATGTGTTGGCAAAGTATGTGCCCGAGAGGGCTGCCCCGCATACAGGCCCGTAACCTGTTCCTGCGCCTGGGCCAGGTGGGTGCGAATGGCCGTCTCCACAGACATACGCACGCGTGTAGTCGTCTGAAGCAGGATACGCAACGAAAAGGGTTTCAAGGAAACGCCACCGACGATTGAACCAGCCAATGGTTTTGAAGACACTCCTGTGGTTGAGGAAGGTGTTTACAAGAAGAATACATTTCCTTCGTAGATGAAGTCCTAATGCCTGATGGAACCGGCTCTCCTTCGTGATGGTTGCCACTGATGATTTATGAACGCGCTGTTCCTTCGTTACCATATTTCACCTCTGGGTATGACGAGTTCTCGATGATGGGCAAAATGCAGTACCACTCACCTGTATAGTATATGATGCGTGTTACGCATGTGTAACCATCTCCGCGAGCGTGACGCGCACATCAAGCGCATCGTCCGTGTCGGACCTATGCGGGTATGAACCGTGTGAAATGCGCGGAGTCGCCGCGCTCTGGTGATGCAGATTATCGACCTGATGGGGCAGGGCATCCGACCCCAACTGTGGATCGTCTACCGTTGGACCGATGAATTACCGTCACGGTGCTGCACATTGTGGTATCGGTAATGACGCCACTATTCCGTGATCAGCAGTTCCGCCGGTACCGCAGCGAGGGCAAAGGCCAGCCAACGTCATAATT
The DNA here is from genome assembly GCA_034437035.1 of Chloroflexaceae bacterium. GTDB lineage: Bacteria > Chloroflexota > Chloroflexia > Chloroflexales > Chloroflexaceae > CAKZQX01. Next base: position 504 of record DAOTUI010000239.1, on the reverse strand, counting down.
GAGAATGGATAATGGAAAATCGAGAATTGAACACATGCGGCGTGGTCGTTTCGTCCGGCTGTGCATGCTCGTTGATACGCGCCAGGTTCAGACATACGCATATCTGTGTGGAACATTCTCCATGCTCCATTGTGCATGCTCCATGCTCACGCTCCCCTCGCTCACACTGTACTGTTTCCCCGGTTCGGCACGCCAAAATGTACCGACATCGTGGCCGCACATCTGTACGACCTGTCTTCGTCCGACGGTGCCCGCACCATGCGGTATCCTTTCCGTCATGGGTTCTTTCGTATGCTCCCCGAACGGAGGCCGGCAATGGATGCTGCGTTGCTGGCCGATCGCATCACCGAAGATAATGGTATCCCCACCCCACAGGGCCTCTCACGTGTAGACTTTTTTGATGAACAGCGGAGAACTGTCAAGCGTTTTGCATACGGGCCGACCTCCTGCTACGATATGGAAAACCACCCCCATATCACGCAGGAGGAAGCGATGACCCGCATA
>DAOTUI010000238.1:0-13819 GCA_034437035.1 Chloroflexaceae bacterium | reverse complement strand
AGGTGGAATATTCGCATATTCGGAGAAGGTTGTGCCATCATTGCTCAAGCGATACTGATCAGCATTACTAGCTGTGATTTTTACCGTAATAGCAGGTGTACCAGTAATTGTCGCACCATCATTGATCTGGAGCGAGCCCGTGGGAACCGGCAGCGGAGTTGGCGTTGGTGGTGGACCGGCGTCTGTGGCAGCAAGTCCATAGCGTGTTCTGAGTCCAGAACCCGTAAACGCTTCATACAGGATATGACCATACGCCCGGTCTGATAGAGTTGCAGCACTACTGGCATTGAAGCCACCATCGCTAACGCGCTTCGGCCCTTCCCATGGTCCTACTACCGGCTTGTAAGCATGTTGTAAACCTCGATTATGCCAAAAGATGTGCAAGTTACCTTCCCTGTCGGCACTGATAGCCACAGGACCAGCCGTCTCCCCCCCATCGGCAAGAAGTGAGTTTGGCCACGAACCATCAGGTTGGCGTTCAGCATACCAGACTTCGCCATCATTCACTCCTCGCCAGGCAATATAGAATCGTCCATTTCCACCAACAGCAACAGTCGGATCGGCAAAATAGTTCCCACCACGATCTACACGTGTAGTATTAAACCCACTTCCATTCCACTCAGCAGCATAGATATCTCCAGAAGAATAAAAACCTACAAGAACGCCTCCATTTTCGCCCGCAGCGATCTCTGCGATACCAAATGCCTGCTTATCCGAAACATTAGCCCGGCCAGACCAGTTATTACATCCATCACTCGATACACTGTAGCGAAAGCGATTATCTGAATTCCAGACGACAAACACTTGTCCATTATTTGCAACTGCCGTCTTGACGAAAATCCCAAAACCTCCCGCGGAGGCAATCGTTTGCCGTGGTCCAAAATTCCCACCCGGTGGTTTACAGCGGGCATAGATTCTATTATCATCGCGATTAATCCAGGTAACCGCCACGAAACCATTTGATCCGACACCAATTGATGCAGAAGCAAAATCTGCCTGGCCTTCCGCATCGCCCAGAATGGTGCGATCAGGCCAGGCAGTTGACCCATCTTGCTTTGTCCAGTATGCTGCTCTTGCGTCAGGATTGCCGGCAGCATGAACCGTATTAGCATACCCGGCAATATCCGGGAATTTCCCACCACTGTTCGGTAGTGTAGTATCACCAGTCAGGATTTGCACCTGAGTAAGACCAACCTGTGCATTACCTAACTGTGCTACAAGAAATGTACCTGTTAGCAGCAATGTGCAGCAGAGTATGAAAGTAAACATACGTGACATATATTATTCCTCCAACGGTCCGTTATTCTGTTTCCTATTTCAGCCGCTATGTATTGAACAAGATAAACTGCTATGGTCTACGGTGCAACCACCACCACATCATCGAATATAATCCCTCCCATAGCCCGGGTATACAACCCGGCCTGTCCGCTCGTGAGAGTAGTATCGGTTGTCTCAGCAACCACATTGCCATCAAGCGATGCCTGAATGTCACTACCAACAACGCGCAGTGAGACGGTATACCAGCGGCGTTGCTCGTACCCAGGGGCATCAATCTCAACCAGAGGAGTTGCCACACCATCAACAACTTTCTCCAGGACTTGCTTTGGCGTTGCCTCATAGGTGTCAGCAATAATACGATAGCGGTAGAAACTATCTCCCTGACGACGTGCGACCAGTCCAAAGGTAGCATTTTCCTGATCATATACCTCGGCCGTAATCGTATAATCTGTCCAACTCGGCGAACCGGTTACTGCCAGGGTCTCGCGAATACTGGGATTACGGGCCTCTGCCGTTCGATCTTGTACCAGACGACCATTCTGTATTACCCATACTGATTGTGTACCAGGAAGCACCCGTTCCAGATCTATGAATGTCCAGTCAGCAAGGGAATCCTCTGAAGAAAAATCATCGGTAAACAGAACAGATCCAGCCAGTGAAGGAGCATTCGTTGGTTGTGTGGCAATTGTCGGTGTGGGAGGCACATCAGGGTATTGCAAAATCGGTGTTGGGTCGGGGGACTCTTCCGCCTGACCACTCTGATTAAACCCTATCCCTAACACACCTAGCAAAACCAGAAAAGACAAACTAGCAACAATGGCCATCAAAATACCTTGACGTTTCATTACATATTCCTCCTTGATGCGAAAACCATATCGAATGGCGCGTCTCGCGGCAACAATTCAAACGCGTTACAGGTGCCGCTTGATATAGAAACATAGCGAATGAGTATCAGCTCAGATCTCTTTCAGATTATCAAACGACCTGTGTATCACCCACACAACCTGCTTACAGGAACAAAGCTACAAACTGACCAGACTGGAAATACATACTAGTACCGACCCTATAATTTGTCAATTACCGCGTGTCAAGGTCTGATTACATCAAGACCGCAGAAGTAACGATCGTCCTGATAATTCACACATACGCAGAAGCAGTGGGATCAAATGCGTCGGCTCAAGCGGACCTCCGCCTTATGCCTGGCAGTCCCCAGACGTAAGATGTGTCTTGCACAACACCTCCTTCGGTCTGCTTCATTTCAGTAAACCGTACTATACAATAAATCTTCTTTGCTGCAAAGTACGAAATAGATGAAAGTTTAATGAGACCTGCCTGAACAATTGAGCATATGTTCAACTGTTCAACGAAATCACCCCTGCACCGCCGGGCACTGCAAACGGTTCGTACAGGCGTAGCAAATCCGCTGCAATTGCGGTTGAACTGAAGGCTGCCGCCATCTGCGGGGCGTGCCAGTGGCAGGTATCCCACAACTCCTGCCCGGTGAGCAAGCGAATCAGCGCTTCTGCAATCGCCGCCGCCGACCGGGGTTCGATTACCAGGCCCACTTGCTGTTCCTGCACGTAAACACTTACGCCGGTTGTACGCGTAACCACCGTGGGCGTACCAACTGCCGCCGCTTCAACTGCCACCCGGTTGAAGGACTCGGCCACTGACGGGACAACAACGACATCTGCAGCGGCCAGATAGGTCATAGTCAGCGCATGATCAACTGCTCCGACCAGTTGTACACTATCGGAAATACCGAGATCGCCGGCGCGGCGCTGGAGATATGCTCCATAATCACCAAAGCGGGGCGTGTGGCGACTGGGGCCGATGATCAGTACCTGGGGCAAAACAGCAGCCTGCCGCACCTGCGGTAGCGCTTCTACCAGATAGGCTACCCCTTTAAATGGATGTAGCCGGCTCAGGCTGACAACAATCGGGCGGGTTGTATCCAGATGGTGGCGCGCCACAACCTCGGCCCGGCACCGGGCGCGCAGTTGCACCAGTGGCGTATCATCTGGGGGATAACTGTCCGCCGTAATGTTGTAGGGAATCGCCACAACTTTGTCAGGCGCGGCCCCCCGGCGAATAGCCAGATCGCGGATCTGCGGCGAGTCTGCGCGCAATACTACCGCCCGCTTAAAGATGTGTGGCAGCAGCGCGCGGACGGTACGAAACCGGCCATAGCCATAGTCATACTCCGGTTCCGCCATGATATCCGCGCCGGGAAGCGTAACAGCCAGTGGTGGATGCAGCTTGCGCGGCATAAGCGCCGCCACGACCCCCAGCGGGAAGGCCGTTTCTACATGGACCAGATCATACTGCCGTGTCTGGAGAAACTGCCGGTAGTGGGCCAAAGCTCCGGCAAGATAGGGATAGTGCAGCGCCAGTCCCAGCGTGCGGTTTGCCAGCTTGAGCGGCATCCCGGAACTGACCGGCAGCCGATGGATCAGAATGCCTTCCTGCTCCTCAGAAACCCGTTGCCGTAGCCCGGCCGTCAGCGTAACCACCTCGGCGGTCACGTCATGCTGCCGCCACGCATCGATGACCTCGGCGTGGATACGATTGCCCATCGCCGTGGTGTCATAACGGGGAATGAAATAGAGGATTTTCATGGCTGCCGCTCCCAGAGTTCTAGCTCGCGTCCATAGCGGGTTTGAATAGTAATCAGTTTGTACTGCCCACGCAGAACCTGCTCCCCGCCAAAGTAGCCATCCCACATACGTGGAATGTACGTTGGACGACGCACTTGAAGCACATATTCAGGGGCGTGCTTCTCATGACCGGCAGCGCCCGATCCCATATTTTCCACCTCAACGCGCGCAATATACTTCTCAGTAAGCCCTAACAGATCGATAGTCGTATGTTCTGAGTAATAGGCAATAGCGCCCGCACCTGTGACCGCAATACTTTCACCCGGGTTGGCATGATCGTGCATCCACCAGCCTAATTCCCGCCACATCCAGACGCTTTCGTCCTGGCCTCGCAGAATATAGTCGAAATGCATGCTGCGGGTTAAGGCATATCCACTGAAGACAAGTAACCCGATTACCAGGATAACAGGTGCCAGTAATCGCATCATGGCACGCTGAATACACCAGCGGTAGATCCACGCCAGACCATCAGCCATCAAAATTGCGAACCAGGGTATCAATGGCACAAAAAACCGCGCTCCGCGAAAATGGTCACCACCAACCGCAATAATGTAGATGCTATAGGCGCTCACCAGCAAGAGAAAATACCCCCGCCAACTCTTTACGGTAGTCCACCAGTTGATTACGACCGGAACAAAGATGATCAGTATGAAGGGGCCACCCATGCTGATCATAAATTGCCAGGTATACTCCAGACCGCGCCAGGCTTGTTGCAAGCCGCCTCCAGTTTTGGCATAGAAGGTATTTGGCAACCAGTCGCCGTAGTAGGACATGCGCCAGAGGAAATATGGCACCATGATCAGGAGGTAGACTCCCAGGAGAGATGTTATGGGGCCACGAACTACCGACCATTTCTGTTTGATGCGAGGCCACAGTGAATGCTGTTCTATGGGTTGAGCACCTGTTATGACAGATCCTGCCCGATTAAAGCCTGGCAGTCCATGCGGCATGATCAGTAGCAGGTGTAGTATGGTCAACCCCATCAACAATGCTCCCTCAGGCCGTGTAAGACTGGCAAGCGCGAACCCAAATCCACACAGAATGGCAGTGACTGAACGTTGTCCAGACCACCAGCGGACATACAGCAAGCTGCTACCGAGGGCCAGTAGAGTGAACAGACCAGTCTCGAGACCAGCACCACGCGCAGTATGGATCAACATATTCTGGCTGGTTGCCACAATCAGCGCCGCCACCAGTGCCCATGCTGGTCCCAATAACTGCCGCGCTATCCAGTACGTGAGCAGCAAGATCCCCAGAGCCAGGATAACGCCGGCAACATATGCCCAAAACACCGGATCTCCATCGAGTGCAATCACCAGAGCCGCTAGCATAGTCCACAAAAAATTTGTATATCCCTCGACCCGTTCACCGACATTGTAGACCAGACCATGACCGGCAACCAGGTTCTGCGCATAGCGAAAAGAGATAAAGGCATCATCCGAGAACCAACTTGGCCAGAGCATACCGCTAAAGCAGACGAGAGTCGCCAGTAGCGCGAGCGACAACCGACTAATTGTTTCTGTTGCAAGCAGAATACTCCAGGCACCCGCTATTAATCCAATTCCTGCCAGACAGAGATAACTTAGCGGAGCCGGACGATATAGTGCATATAAGGACAGGAATGCTGAAGCTAGAACAGCACAGGTCAATAATGTTGAACTAAAGGTAACTCTTCGCCATCGCAGTAACACCCACAGCGCCAGAAATGCCAGCGCGAGAACAAGACCAGTTGATAGATCGCTATAGGAGATTGGCTGGAGTGTGATGTCTGTTAGGATTACGCCCAATTCACGCTCATCGTCAGGTGGACTGAAAGATGATGTTTGTAGAGCAAAACGCAATGCACTATCATCATCTGAGGCAGGAGGCAAAATAACACGATAGGTACGAAATACCGTGGATGATGTCACCGTTACTAGATCTCGTTCATTCGATAAGAATGTCAGAGGCTGTGAGCCGTCCGGGTAAACTGATTGAAGACGCGCCTCAGCTATATACGCGGGAGCTGCATTATAGCCAGAAGGTAATTGTACGAAGGCATAATTATTTGACCAGCGATAGGTGAAATTACCATTCTGCTCCAGTCCATGAAAGCCATGTAGATTGAGTAACTCTGTTGGCTTCGGTGCAGCCAGATCAACTGTATACCCGGGCAACCGTAACCGGGCAATCAGTGACAAACCAACGATCATAACCAAGATCAAAGCAACACACATCACCTCTAAAAAAGCAGGGTGTCTTAACCTGGTAAAATCTATACACACTGTATGGTGTATGCCATGTGTATGTGGTAGCGCTTTCATGTTTATTCCACCCCAGGTATAATAGGCCGTGTCTGGAAATTCACATGAAACATGCGTACACTGATGGGGGTACTATCTCGCAACGGGTCCGGCGTTGCCTCAACCCGCAGAGTCAGAGTATGCTCGCCTGGAGATAGAACCAATTGCAGTTTTTCTATATCAACCTGATTAGTAGGTACTGCCCATTGACTAAGTATGATCGTATCAAGCTCCAGTTGCATCGTACGTTCACGCTGATAACTTGTTGCTGTAAGCGATATCGTAGCAACAACTGGATAATCCAGTGGATTTACCAACCAAATTTCGGCTTCATCACCCATCCATCGCCAGCGGTGGGTCGCATCTGCTTCCAATGGTTGCCAACCAGGCCCCAGAAACCCCAATGGGAGTAAGGGCCACGATGGGGGAACAGTATAAGCTTCTAACATCGCATCAGAAACCAGTGGTGAAGCAAAACCTAATTCTTGCATAAGCGTTTGCACACGCGCAAAGTACGCATGCTTATCGCTGGTAAGATCCATTGTAACATACTGTATGTCATAAGCCGCTAGTGCTCGGCGACCGGACTCCGGCCACCCGGGTGTGACGATATCATTGGGCTCGGTCTGACCAGACACCAACTCACGTACACCAGGTGTATAGACAATAAATGGATATGCGGGTGGACGTGCGACATAGCCACCCAAAATCGGCCATGTATGCACGGTCTGTGGTGTTAGATGTTCACTACGATTAATATTATAATACAATGGCAGTGGCAAGAGCGCACCTTGCGGTTTAGGAAGCAGCGCATAGAATGGATGTACTGAACGCTCCACAATCTGTAATGGCCCAGCATACCCATCAATGAAGACGATTGCACCAACTAGAACCAGCATTAGCATACCGCGTTGGTGCCAGGCAAACCGGAACCGCCGTATCAACCATACGACGGCATAGGCGGCCATTAACGCAACCATCAAAATCGAGATAACTGCAATATGATTGTATCGCTGACCGGCACGAATCCCTGGTAAATCTTGAAGCAGCATAAAGGGCAATGGTATGCCAGTGTGATAGCCTGCAACACGCAAAACCGGTCCCAATGCCAGGATCATAGTAGCTAACAGCAAAACACCCCAACGCCAGGTACGCTTCCAATCCACCACAATAGCGAGAATAGCCAGTATTAATCCGACCCAACCCAATGCCACATTCCAGAGAATCTGCTCAGAGTAGATCGCTGTACGTGCATCACGAATAGCCTGTCCCCACCAGGGATGCATTGGGTTGGGCCAGAAAAAGTCGAGCAAATCTGCTGATCGCTGGATCTGTAAGTCACGCATATCTGAAAGCACACGATCACCTTCTGCTGCCAAACGCATGATACGTGGTGCTAATACACCGCCCCAGAACAGTAACGGCGTGGTTCCCCAAACTGCTACAACTACCCTGCGACCGCGCTCACAAGAGAACACCCACACCAAGACAGCACAACCCGTGTATAGCACACAGAACAGACCATAGTACCACCCACCTAAAGTCACCCAGAGTAACAACAGACTACTTACTAACGCATGCCACAATGATGGACGTTCCAGCAATAGATAGAGCGCGAATACATACAAGGGTATCCAGTGAATGGAGGTGATTTCAAGCGGACCTTCAATTGTTCGCTCCAAATGAAAAGGCGAAAAGGCATAAATCGTTCCGGCTACCAATGCCGCCGAAGTACTCGCAGTTAGTGTACGCGCCAATAAGAAGGTGGCATATCCACCGATAATAAAGCTTGAGAGCACAGTGAAGTTAAATGCAGCCAATGATCCCATAGATAGCGTCACTGGTAGAGCCGTTACACCGTGCGAAAATTGAAGGGTTTGCCAGAATAGATCAGTGCCATGAGGATAAAATAGCAGTGATGTATAAAATGGCGACTGACCATGTGTCAGTGCATATGCTACCCACCATAGATTCCACGATCCCTGATAAGCATCAACACCGTCAATTCTACCTACTAATCCTGTAGTAAATTGTGTAACCAGAGGCCAGGTTACAAGAGTCGCCAGCAGCAAATAGATGCCAATTGCAAGCAGGTGTGGCAACACAACCGTTAGCCTCTCAGCCATTGTCCGCTGAACTGTATTCAGACGGAAAGTTGTGCGGAGAGATGATAAGGATCTTTTGCCTGTTAGCTTCACATCTTCACCTGAATGTATCTTCGCATTATTCATTATCTTCTGTTTGCCATTTATCAGTTGCTTGCTATCCCTCTTTCACTAGCGCAAACATCACATAGATCGGATCAGTCCGATCAAACCGCTCTTCCAGCGGATGTACCATGGCTGCCAGGAACCAGTCTTTGAGCACAAACTTACGCCAATAGCGATTGCGCCGCGTCTCGTGGTACTGGCCGTTCAGCAACCGTCGGCCAAACCCGCGCCACGCGGCGATACGGGCCTGCGCCGGTTCAACATAGACCCGCTGGATATCGGCCGCAGTATAAAAACGGAAAAACGACCCGGTTTTGCCTTCCTGAACGAAGGCATTCCGCGCCACCCGCTTGAATGGCTTGATCCCCGAGAAAAACGCCGTCCGCTCGGTGCTGGTGTAGGGCAGCGTAATCGCGGCGATGCCGGCCGGCGCTAACACCCGCCCAAGTTCACGGCCAACCGGCTCATCGTCGGGAATATGTTCCAGCGAGGAGATCGCACTGATGCGTTGAAATGACCCATCGGAAAATGGCAACTGTGTCGCATCAGCGACCAGCGGCAGAAAGGTGCCATCGCCGGGGCGCGCCGTTGCCTGCCGCTTCCGGCGTTGCCAGCGCACCCGCTGCGCATCCAGTTCCACAACCACAACATTGACGCCCTCTTTTGCCAGCATATGCGGGTAACTGGAGGTGCCCGATCCCACATCCAGCACCGTATCGCCACGCTGGAGTTGTAGTGCGCGGGTAGCCCAGGGATACTCGATCAGCCGCCACAGGCTGAAATCATTGACCGTCTCCACCAGAATACGCCAGCCGTTGAGCGCAACTTCATAGGCGATGCAGCGCAGCCCGGACAGTTGTACCGGAGATCGGGAGCGAGCATCCGCAGCCGGAGAACGGGTGTAAGGTTTTTCTATTGAATTAGCCGTGCTATTTTGTGTCATTTCGTCCTTCATCCGGCATTTCTGCTCTGTCCATTTCGACCGTCTGGACCGGGTGCAGTTCAATACCCAGGAATGCCACCCCCAACTGCCGCCCCTGATCGTCGGGAGCGGAGTCGGTGGGAACGCTTAAGTATAACACATGCTCTCCCGGTTCCAGCCACAATCGGAATGTGCGGCGCATGGCGGCCCGGCTGACCTCGATCGGCCCCAGATCGACTGCATCCAGACGCAGTGTAAGCAGACGGGGCTGCCGGTAACTCTCCATATGCAGTTCAAGTTCTACAACCTGTGGCTCGTCCAGCGGATTGAGCAGGTGCAACTCGGCCTGCGCCCCGATCCAGCGCCAGCGGCGTTCCGCGTTTTGCTCAACCCCGCCCCACCCGCGCCCCAGGTAGACCAGCGGTTCGGGTGCGGCTACTTCGGGCACCGGGTAGATCTCCGCCGTGGCATCCTGGTAGGTGGCGGTGAAGCCTAACTCGTCCATCAGTGTGTGCATGCGCGGTAGCGAACTGCCCATCGTATCCGGGTGATAGATGATATAGCGAATATCGTAGGCCGCCAGGGTTGCCCGCGCCAGTTCAGGCCAGTCCAGAGCCAGGATATCATCGGTGACGCGCCGCCCGTAGCGCAGTTCGCTGATACCGGGGGCATACTTACCAACGTGATAGGGCGGCTCGCGCCCGATAAACCCGCCGATAATCGGCCAGCCATGCCTGGTCTGGTACCAGAGATTTTCGCTACGCGAGAAGTTGATATGCACCGGAATCGGCAGCAGTGCGCCGTCGGGGTCCGGCTCCGGCAACTGCGCATAGGCCGCCGGAATCGGGCGGGAAAATAGCGGTAGCGGTTGCGCCCAGCCGTCGATCAACAGAATCGCCAGCAGCAGCAGCGCTGTGAGCAGGTAGCGTTGACGCGGCCGGCGTTGAAACAACTGCAGCGCGCCCTGGGCCGCCAATAGCGCCATCAGAACCATACTCAGAATAACAAAGTGGTTCGGACGATGGCCGGCACGAATACCGGGCAGATCGGCCAGCAGCGCATAGGGCAGCGGAATGCCGGTCTCGATACCAAACACCCGCAACTCCTCGCCCATCGCCAGCAGCAGCGTGGCCGCCAGCAGCAGCAACCAGCGCCAGTCCGTCCGCCAGGTTGCAATCCCTCCCAGCAGCGCCAGCGCCAGCGCCACCAGCCCCAGCGAGACATTCCAGAGCATGGCGTTGCGATGCAGATCGGTGTAAAACTCCGTGATTGTCGCCCCCCAGAGCGGATGCAGTGGATTGGGTAGCCAGAAGGCAATCAGATCGGCGGAACTGCGGGCGTTAAACTCCCGCGCGTCGCCCAGGTAGGTGTCGCCCGTCTGCAGCAGCGAAATCAGGCGGGGTGTCATCAGCAGTAGCCAGATGCCGATCGGCGCAAGCCCCCAGAGCAACGTCCTGATTGATAGCCGCACCCGAACCGATTGCCAGAGACGTTGCAGCCACCCGGTAGCCTGCTGGTCAGCACGCGGCGCTTCTGTCTGCGGATGCATCCTCAGCGCCCAGATGCCCGCCGCCAGTCCGGTGTAGACCAGGCAAAACAGACCGTAGTACCAGGTACCCAGTCCCACCCAGAGTAGCAGCAGACCCGCAACCAGCACCCGCTGCCGGCGTGGGCGATCCAGCAGATGGTGCAGCGCCAGCAGATAGAGCGGCACCCACTGGATCGACGCTACCTCCAGTTGGGCATCCACAACTTTTTGCAGATGGAACGGCGCAAAACCGTAGACCGCCCCACCAACCAGCGCAGCCGCGTTACTACCGACAACATAGCGCACAAATAGAAACGCCGTGTAACCGCCCAGGAGAAAGCCGGCCAGGATCAGCAGATTGTAGGCCACCAGCGGCCCGGCCGTCACGGTGATGGGGAAAGCCGGCAGCCCCTGCGGCAGACTCAGCGTCTGCCAGAAGAGATCCAGGCCGTCCGGGTGAAACAGCAGCGGCGTGACAAAGGGACTCTGCCCGGTTTGCAGCGCCTGCGCCGTCCACCAGATATTCCAGATCCCCAGGTAGCCGTCCACCGCGCCAAACTCATTGGCGATAATGTGGCTATCAAGATGGCGTATCAGCGGAAATGTGGCGATAACCGTCAGCAGGGCATAGCAACCCAGCGCCAGGGCATGCGCAACCCAACCTCTCCGTACCTTGGATCTAATCCGCTCACTAACTACCGGCGGCGCAATATCTGTCGTTGCCACGATTCATCTCACCATTTTATAACACGACTTATACTGATTTGTTCTCATAGCCACAGAGGACGCAGAGGTCACAGAGGTGTGGCATGCTACACTCCTATGGGTAAAACTCTGCTGCGGTGACGACAATGCTCAGATCGCGCGGACCGTCCTGTTCGCGGGTGGCGGGTGCGCGCAACTGCAGGCGCTGTTCTCCCGGCGGCAGCACAAACTGCAACCGGCGGGTTGTAGGCGTTGGCGTCACCTGCCAGGTACCCAACGACTGCCCATTCAGTTCCAACGCAACCGTGCGCTGCTCCTGGTAACTCTGCATCTGGAGTAGCAGCGCAACTCCGGCCGGATCCCCGGTCGGGTTGACCATGATAATCTCACCCGTTGCGGGCATCCAGCGCCAGTAGCGCTCGCCGGTTGATTCTTCAGAATACCAGCCGGTACCAAAATAGGCAAAGGGTGGCCCCTCCACTTGCGGTACCTGGTAGGCGCTGAGGGTCGCATCAGCGTGGGTGCGCGCATCTTCCGGCAGCAACTGCGCCAGCACCGCTTCCAATCCGGCACGCTTTGCCGGATCAACCGCCTGCCAGTGAATAACGATCTGGCGAATATCATAAAAATCCAGGGCCGCCAGTCGGGTGGTCATGTCCGCCGGCAGCAGAACGGCATTATCCGGGCGCATCTGCCAGAGCTGGCGCACGCCCGGTGTCACCTTGACAAACGGATACGATGGCGCACGCGAGACAAAGCCGCCCAGCAGCGGCATGCCATGCAGCATCTGCGCCTGCAGCGGCAGGCTCGACTCATCACGCGGCGGCAAATCCATCAGCGCGCCCACCTCCCCACGCAGGGTAGCGTAGTAGGGATGCAACGTCATATCCAGCAGCGGCCAGCGCGGTGGCAGGTACTCGATAACCAGCAGGACAGCCAGTCCGCCGATCAGCAGTGGACGCCGGGCCGGAGCGATCCGCGCAACCAGCCGGCACAGCCCGAGCGCAACCAGCGGCGCAAACAGCAGCGTGGCAATCACCACAAAATGGCTGGGACGGCGCGCAATGCCCACACCCGGCAGGTGCAGCAGCAGCGTGTAAGGCAGGTAGAGCGCGGTACGAGTCGTTCCCACATGCAACAACGGCCCGAGCGCCAGCAGCAGCGCAGTCAGGGTCAGCGCCCACCAGCGCCAGGCCACCCGCCAGGCCGTGATTCCACCCAGAATTGCCAGCGCCAGGATGCTATAGCCTAGCGCCAGATTCCAGCCGGCAATAAACGGATGCCAGGTCTGCCCCAGTTGCTCAACTGGTCCACCCCAGAGCGGATGGACCGCACTCGGTAGCCAGAAATCAAACAGATTCGCCGAGTGGATCAGGATCAGGTCGAGCGAACTATCCGGGTTGATGCGCGGGGCGGTGCCCTGCACATCCCGCAGTGCCGGCAGCAGAATGGGCAGCAGTAGCAGCCCACCGACCAGGGGCACCAGCGCGGTGCGGGTCAGCGCAGTCCAGCGCGTACGACGGCCCGGCAGTGTCACCAGCCAGAGCGCCACAAACAGCAGACTGTAGATCGCAAAGAAGAGCAGGTAGTACCAACTGGTGTAGCCAATCAGCGCCAGAAAGACGCCCGCCAACAGCGCCTCCCGCCGGCGGCGCAACTCAACCGTGCGCAGCAGAAAGAGCGCGTAGAAAGCCGGCCACTGCAGCGCAATCAGCTCCAACTGCCCATCCCACACCTTAGTCATATGAAATGGGGAGAAGGCAAACAGCGCCCCCCCGATAAACGCGGCGAGTCGGTGGCCGCTCACCTGCAGCGCCAGCGCATAGCCGCCCAGTCCCGCCAAGACAAACGCCAGCAGCAGGGCGGTGTTGTACCCGGCAATTGGGCCAAACAGCGCCGTTATGGGAAACACCAGCAGGCCATTGCTGATGTTCAGCGTTTGCAGATGCAGATCAACCCCATCCGGATAGTAGAGATAATCGGTGTGAAAGGGATTTGCCCCACTGGTCAACGCCTGATGTACCCACCAGAGATTCCAGACATTCTGCCATCCATCAACCGCCGCTACCGGCCCACCGGGAATCATGCTGCCAAAGTGGGGCAGCAGTGGTGCAAGCACCAGCAGACTGAGCAGCAGGTAGCCCCCCAACGCCGGCAGATAGCCCCCCAGGGCTCCCTGTCCAAGCATCCGGCGAAGCGCAGTGAAGCGGCCTGTTGTTACCGCACCGCTCTGATTC
>DAOTUI010000237.1:0-18576 GCA_034437035.1 Chloroflexaceae bacterium | reverse complement strand
GTGACACCGGCCTGGTGCTACCAGACCCCTGCCGATGTGGCGGATCTGGTCTGGTGTGAGTAGCCGTGGGCAGCACTGTTTCGTCGCACCTGGTATTCAGGTGGTGCCTGGATCGGGTTGGTTATGTCTGCATCGTCTTCCCGTCAGGTGTAACCTGCTGAACAAGATACCGCTGGCGAACCTGTCATAGGAGCTACGCTGCGCTGTTCGGGTCGTCTTCAATCTCGGCAGCGCGGTGCGCGCATCCTGAGCCAACTGGCGATGTCATCACGGCCACACTCCGCGACATGTCGCGGCCTCCCAGTGGGGGAATACTAGCGATTCAGGAGACGGTCGCGCACACGAAGTTTGCCAGCGGTATCCTGAACAAGGGATTCTTCTCGATTGCTTCAGGTTCGTCATGTCTCTTCCCGGATTTGACACGAGTTATGCGGTGAGCATGCAAACGAGACGTTTGATCAGATGAACGGTAGTATCACCTGGATGAACGGCCCTATTCGCCGCTGGCAGGGTGGAACGGGACATCCTTTTTCAGAAAAATGTCGCTTTCCGAGCGGCATTTTTCTGAAAAAGAAAAAAGTATCATGCTGCCACTAGCGACTCCGGCTTCCATCTCGTCAAACGTTCGGTTTGAACGCTGACCGCGTAACTTGTAGGATTTGACGACTGTTCTACTTTCCCCTGAATAGCTTCCTGCTCTGCGTTGATACGTTCTCCCTAAGCATACCTCTTCTCTGGTGACGGCGTTGTGCCGCTATTTACCAGAGAGGAGGTGAGACCGTATGATAGTGCATTTGACGTGGATACTTCCCGTGCTGCACTTTAGGATCGATCCGGGGAGTGGAGGCGGCATTGGCGGAGGATAAGCATCACCCAGGTATGGGATGGCATGCAGTGGGTTTGGTACCGCCCGCTGACTGCCACGGTGTTCCGGCTCCAATGACCGTAAGGCTTGCCCATATGAGGGGCGAAGTCGCAATATCGTCCGGTTCGGCATGGATTGCACGCTCAATGAGCGTTCGTTGGGCTCGGGTTAATGCCGTTGGTGCATCTTCCCCCTGTGCTAATGCCGCATAGAGCGGTGTCAAGATACCTTCAACCGCCCGATCATAGATCTGCCACAGGCTGGCAATTACATCGCGGGCTCCTGCGATGAGAAAGGCCCGGCTTAAACTCATGACCTCCTCGCCGGGGAGTACCTCACTGACCGCTCCGTCACATGTTGCCAGTACTACCAGTGTGCCATAAAGATGTAGCCGTAGCACCTCATCCAGAAAAAGATCATCATTATGCAGTTTCAGGTGTGCCAGCACACCGTGCCGGGCTACCAGTTGTGCATGGGTCGCAATATAGAGCATCGCATACTGGCAGGGTGCGTCAGCCGCAACCAGTGTCTGCAACGTCTCGCGGGATACTGCTGCTTGTTCAAGGCGTGTGACCTGGCCAGTCCATGTGGCCTCCACTAGATCAAGTGAGGCCGGCACATGCGGGAGATCGGGGGCACGTTCCGCAAACTGGCTACATCCAACCAGAAGTGCCGCATCTCCTGATGGCGTGCGCCGGGCAAGGGTTAACCAGGAGGTGATACCGGGGAGCATTTGAATAATGCCACGCGTACAGAGCCAGTCGCCATCAATTCGCAAGGCTGCCCATGGCAGCGCATGGAGCACACCCCCCGGAACAATGAGCAGTCGTAGATCAGGGTGCAAGTTCGCCCGTATATCCGGTGGTATCAGGAGGTCGCCCAGTACATGTAACCTCGTCCAGGGGGAGTTAGTCTGGTCCTGCCAGGACGGCAGATCGAGATAGGTAAACAATCGATAGCGCGGCAGACAGGCCTGTTCCAGCAAGCGTTGCAGGGTCGGATCGACGGTTTTGCGGGTGAGCGTCAGATCCTGCATAGTCAGCATGATGATGAGCAGTTCGTCACGACACCAGACATAGATCAGAGCCATCCAGCCATCAGGAAAAGCGTGGGTGAATTGCTGGCGCAGATCATCCAGATCCAGCGTCATATCAGGGATAGGATCGGGCAAAGGTGTAATATGCCGCGCCTGAAGCAGGAGATCGGTATAAGTTGCTACCGTGGTCGTGAGCAGTTCATCTGAAACCAGCGTTCTATCGGTGGTGATCTGCTCCAGCAGCACGCGCACGTTGGCACGTACCGTTTCATACTGGTCCTGGAGATCGGCGGGAATATGAAATGGTCCGCCTTCTACCTGGCGTTGGAGGGCCAGTGCGCGCTGTTGCTCGGCGATGAGTAGCACCAGTTCTGGATTGTGTTGATTTGCTGCCAGACGGAGAGCATCGCTGAAGAGTGATTCTGCCTGAACAAACTGTCCACTGGAGGCATGTTCACTGGCAAGACGACGTCGCAGGCGGGCGACAAGAGTACAAGCCGCCTGGTAGTGCGCCAGGGCCAGGTCGGGATAGCCCTGCATTTCGGCACAGCGCGCCAGTCCATACGCAATGCGCCAGGTATGCATAGGTCGTTCGGCCAGTATTTCCTGTGCCGCGCTCAGACACCGTTGCGCTGCATCGGGATCAGCCTGCTCAAGATAGAGCCACCCCTGCTCTAATTGACACTTTGCAGCTCCGGGGCTAATTCCCAGGGTAGTAAAGATGTGGTACGCATACTGAAACGCTACCGCTGCTTCTGCAGAACGGTGAAGACTCCGCAAGGCCATCGCCCGGACCAGAATAACCTCTGCCTCTTCCATCTGCTCACCCAGCATCTGGAGGAACTTCTCCGTTCTGGCTGCGATCTCCAATGCAGCTGCTGACTGGTTCTGCCCCAGCAAGGCCAGCGCCTGGTTGCGTTGACATACTGCCTGCAGACGCTGGATACCGCGCTCCGTGTATACTGCTAATGCACGCTGATAGGCTGCGCGTGCCAGATCAAAGAGGCCACTATAGTAGGCAATAATGCCGAGATTGATGTCGCAGGTGGCGGCCGCAGCATGCTGTTCCAGCGCAATAAGCTGGGAGCGGGCATGTAAGGTCGTGGTAAGCGCCTGATCATACTGTCCCAGGCGGCTTAGAACCAGGCCTCGGTCGCGCTCACAAATTGTGACACGCAATGGCATAGCACAATGCTGAAAAACTGCGCGGGCCTGCTCAAGATCCTGCAGTGCTGCGGAGAAGTGCTCACTGCGCTGAAAAATCCAGGCACGTTCACCTCGACACTTGGCGATCTCAATACGGGCATGGATCTGAGTGAAACAACCTATGGCTGCGGCAATATGTTCCTGAGCCTGGTTCAGCATACCCATATTTCCGTATGCGACGGCCTGCACCCGGTGTAATCGTCCTTGATCGTCGTAGGTGCCGGCGCGGATCGCGGGTGCAATCTGTTCGGCAAGCATGCCGGCCTCCTGGGGACGCCCCAGGAGATTCAGGTGCCAGATCTGGGAAATCCGGGTACGGGCTGCCTCAAGGAGGGCTCCGGCAGTTGTATATGCGGTGGCCAGTGCCTCCCAATCAGTCTGTTGCGCACTCTCTGTTCCGTCAAGAAGGCTCACCTGCAGGATGGCCCGTTGGCAGTGGAGCAGCGGCAGCGTCTGGTGAAGCTGGGAAAAAAGTTGGTGTGCCTGGTGCAACACCATCGTCGCTTCAGCGAGACGTTCCCACTGGACCAGTGTCCAGCCGAGGGTATAGCAGGCCCATGCCTGCCGCATGTGCGCATCAGGCGGGATCTGGGCCATGGCATGCCGGGCAATCAGAACAGCACGCCGTGGATCGCGGGCAGCAATGGTTATCAGGCGTCTACATGCGGGCGGTGGGTTATCTGATGATGATACTGAGTGCATAGTGATACTGTCTTTCAAAGATTGAACCGGGAATGCGGCAGTTCGCACGTTTACGCATTCCCATACCTGTGGTACCATTACCCCGAACAACACATAGAAGAAGGGGCAGATGGTGGACGAGACTCTTCGTGATGATCTCCGAACCCTCTGGCAGCATCTGTCACAACGCAACGATTGGATGCTGGTTCAGGATGAAGCGACGTTTTTGGATGACGTTGTCACCGCGTTTACCGCGCTGACCGGGAATGCTTCGCCGCGCGAACGGTTACGCCTGGCGGTCTGGCGTACCTATAGTGTCCTGCTTTATAAGGGTCTACAGCAGCGTCAGGAACGTGCAGCTCAGGAACTCTGGATTGCCTTTGTGCGGTGGGCCTATACCAGAGGTCTGGCTGATGCCGATGCCCACGAACTGGCACAGGAAGCCGTTCTGCGGGTTATTGAACGCCTGCCGACGCTACGTACACCAGCAGGTCTGCTCAGTTGGGCGATGAAAATTTTCCGTACGGTTCACCGTGAATATCGGCAGCAGACTCAGCATACCCTGTCGTTGCATGCAGTGTTGATGGACCAACCGCAGCATGAGCCGACCGACCCGTCCGATCTGGTCATGGATACCGAACAACGTCTCGTGAGCCGGCATCTGGTCCAGATGCTTCAGACCACGCTGCCAAACCCGCTTGAACGACTGGTGCTGCTCCGAATAGTCCTGTTTGCCGATAAGCCGCGTGATGTTGCCCGCGATCTTGCAATACCACTCCACCGGACCCGGGTCGCGAAACATCGCGCATTAGCCCGGTTGCGCGATGCTCCTCAGGTTATGGAAACACTCAATGAACTTGCCGGCGCGATATCCCGTCCAACTGTAACGACAGGAGACATCCCTGATGGCCGATAACCCGGGAGCTGAGCAGGAAGCAGTTACGCGTCTACGTGCGGCACTCACTGCACCTGATACTATGACGCGGGAAGAGGCACAGGCATTGCTGCCCGCCCTGATCGAGGCAGAACAGGCCGGTGAGGATGTAGATAACGATCCAACCTTCGCCGCACTATTACACCATCTCGATCACGATCCCGAGAGTATGGCGCTGTATCTGGAACTGGCTGAAGACCTAGCGGTGCTGATGAATGAGGAGACAGACCTGCCTGCCGTGCCGTCACCACCACCATTCTTTAGCACCTCACCAACCCGCGCCAGCGAAAAGGTTGTATTGCGCATGCTCCAGGGTCTTCACCGCCGTTTCGAACTGACATTGGCACTGCCCAATCTGGCCCCGACCATTCCTACGCTCGGTGGCAGTCAGTCGGGTGCATACCGACAGGAACATCTCTTCAGCGATACCCTGCGCGAAATGCCAGGAACCCCCCTGGTGGCGGTCTCACTCCATATCGCCGGCGATACGGCTGAGCTACTGGTGGCGGTGCGTGATGCTACGCCTACTACCCGCTGGCAGATCACCCTGAGTATCGATGAGTATGTGTATACGGCCTCGACGAACGATCAGGGCCTGGTTCGGTTTGCTGATCTCGGTGTCACCGAGCTACAACAGGCGGCGCAGTTCACGATTACATGCACAGAATTGGCGGGTGCCGCATAACCATACCGTTACATGTCAGTGTTAATCCAGTGAGTGATGGTCAGCATTACAATAGCCAGGAGCAATGCGCCCGGTGCCGGACGCATGAACCATGCGCCGACAATGTTGTTGATCCAGAACAAACTGTACGGAAGACCCAATAACAGCAGCGCGGCCGCAAACAGAATCCATTGACTCCAGGGTAAAAAGAGTTCAGGATTATAGGGCGCGATTGCCAGTGTACTCTTGACCTGGACACGAGCAAAAATATAGCTTGCGAACCAGCTACTGATAATAGTAACAACGAGAAATCCAATTTGAACGCTTCTTGTGTATACCAGACCGGTTGGATCCAGTAAAACCAGGATTACTCCCAGCACCAGACAGATGACACTCCAGATCGCATATCCCAGGTACGCGCCGGCCCACTGTGCGACCAGCGCCATCTGCCGAATGGATGAACTCAGATGTATCTGTTTCCGTACTCCCCGTTGGGCGGCGGCGATAATTGCCGGACTGATTACCCCCATACTTATCCAGACTGTCATGAGGGGTAGCAGGGTGGTACGATGCAGCCGCAGCGCTGCATCGGGTACGAGAACCCAGCGTACAATGCCCGTGAGCAGGAGCAATAAAGCCAGCGCGACGATTCCGGCCCGTACGGTTTGCTGCACGCCTGGATTGCGTAAGCCTGGCTCGATCCGGTCAGCCATACGTGTCAGCATGGTGGCCGGCTCTGGTTCTTCATGCCCGCGATAGACGACCGGTAAACTCCAATCAACTGTGCCACCGGCAGTCTGCATAGCGATTCGTCCTTCCGTCACGGCCTGGTCAAGTTCATGTCCCGCAGCAAGTTGTGTATAAAAGGTATGCATAAATGCTGTCGCGGCGTCCTGGCCTACCTCGCCCTGGAATGCCACTATTGCTCGTATCCCGGCGCGTAGCAGGCCCAGTGCAATACTCTCGCTCACGATCCGGGGCGTATCCGCCGCAGTATGCTCGTTGTCACTCTGCATGCTGCTGCTTGACAGGGAGGCACTATGGCATGCATGGAGTATAACCAGTTGCAGATCTGTCGCCAGCGATAGACTTGGGGCTAGATCAAATACGCTAACCCGGTGCGGGTACCCGTCGTTGTGGGTCAGGATGAGATCATTGCGAACGCCTGATCCAGTATCGCGATGTTCACCATGACAGAGCAGATGGACAATCTGTGGCGTATGCCGGCTCAGTCGCTCTTGCATCGCTGGCAGGGTTCCATGTCCGGTGTAGAGATCAGTCGTGTCGCCATGCCCGGTTGTTTGTACGGCCTGTTCCACCGACTGCATGTCAATCGGCACTTCACCATGTGGTTGGGATACGAAGGCTTGTAACCGAAGTGGTGTTGCCAGTGCAAGAGGCAGTGCCTGGCCCACACCCCGTACCTGGCGCACCAGGGCAACAGTGGCTCGCAACAACAGAAAATCATTCTCCCGCTGCTCATAGCTGTCTGATGGTGCGTACTTATTGTCTGATAGTGCATGGATAGGAACAGTACTGTGTGCTACTGCAATCAGTTCCCAGGGAATGCTGAGTAATGCCAGTGCATCGGGATGCGCCTCCAGGATAATGCGCAATCCTCGCTGATGTTTCTGTGCGCGTGCAAGTGCTCGCAGAAGACTCGACCGGGTCTGTGGCGGCAATACCTCGCCTACCCGATACCCCAGGGCCAGTAGATTGCGTAGGTCTGGCGGTGGAACACTAAGACCAAGCGGAGTGAGTACCTGGAAATCCTTGAGGGTTCGGGCATATTCCTGTTGAATGTCCCGAATTTCCGCAGCACTGAATGTTTCGCGCCGGCGGAAAGGCCCCCCTTCAACCAGTAACCCACGCTGCCGCACGGTTGCCTGGTAGCGTTCTTCCGTAGGCTCCTCGCTACGTGTGAACGCAATGAGTAGTTCATCATATGCTTTCACAAGACCCATGCTCCCTGACGCTGTTCAATGGTAATCAAAAACAGCAGATGTTCGCTCGTCGCTGCCAGCAGTGCGCCTGGCCAGCCATCTATCTGCCGGATTTCATCCCGAAGGTTTTGAGTCTGCTGCAGTCGCTCACTCACCAGGACCGGTTCAGGGTTTGTCAGCCAGGACTGCACTGTATGTACTATCATCCACAGGGCATCCATCTCAACTCCAGTGAGTTTGGGCACTCCATGTATTGCCGGTAGTGTATCTGACCAGCGACTGGCTGTCAGAACAGCCATGCCAGTTTCAAGCAACGCACGCAGAGCCGTATTTCCGGGCAGGTGGTTCTGGTCTGCCAGGGCAGACTGGTGCCGGTTAATAATTGCAGGCCAGGCCCCCGGCTCAATGGTATCGCTTAATGCTGCATAGGTCGCAATTAACGGATGGAGTGGACGGGGCTGTTCGCGCAATGTGTGTAATACAGTGCATCCCTCCGGACAGGTGCTTAACCAGAAGAGCAGGGGATGTGCCAGCGTGCCCTGGCGGATAATGGCATGCAGCGCGCCGCGTACCGCCCCATAGTGTCCGGGATGGTGTGATAGGGCAATCAACCATGTTGCACCGGTTTCCAGATCGGCGCGACATACCCGGATCAGCGTGGAGCGCAGGCCTGGAAGTGGCAGCAAACCGAGCTCATCCAGATTGACCGGGTGGAACCGGTGCAGATCGGCAGGAGCCATCCCCAGCCTCCCGGCAATGGTCAGTCCCAGGCTAAACGGAGCTTCCCAGAGCCAGCTTAGTGGCCGGAGCATGCCGATACTCAGACCAACCAGGGGGGGCAGGACCAGCATGACATTGGTGCCATGCAGCGTCGGCGACCACCAGAGTATTCCGGCCAGGAGAAGTGCAGCACCACCCACCAACCAGCGGACAGTGGCATGTTCAGACTGGTGCAGATGTGGCTGATGCATTGCCATCACAACCAGCATTGTGCCGATCCAGAACCCCATGAGCAGTAACAATACGATAACCAGCAGCGGTTCCCAACGAGTAATGAAGGGCAGGTTGCTCATGCCGAACGTTAGGAGCAGCGTAAGCGGTGGTGTGACGGCAAGCTGGCAATGCAGCAACCAGAAAGCGGTATTTGCTCGAACCGAGCGGGTTTTACTCCCCATCATCACTCCCAGGCCAGCCAGCATCATCGCCAGCATCGGAGCCATGACCATTCCCTGGATCAGGCTGCCGGGCGGGATCGGCAGCATCTGTGGCAATATAGCGCCAGTCAGGGCGAACGTAGCGCCTAACCATAGCCCGATCGCCAGCGCGGCCCGGCCAATATGGCCCCACCCTCCTTCAAGATACGCCGCAAAGCGACTCGGTCGCAGGAGGGCATCGTGCGCAAGGGTGAAGGGAGTATATATACGTTCTGGATTTCTTAAGCCATGTTTACCTGTTCCGAACACGTATAGTAACCTCATGGCATGAAGTGAAATCGCTGGGTTTTGAATCAAGTTCTGTTTGTCCATCTAACCTTTGTGCTAATTCCCAAAAATTACTACTTTTTTTAACAGTACCAATGACAATGTCTAAATCATATACATCCCTTCGTAAACCTATCTTGATTCTGCCTTTCCATTTATAATCATAAGTTTTCTCGATGATGTCTTCATACCATAATGTGCCATCCTCTTCACGTGTAAATAAAACAATTGCCTGATCGGGATCAGGTCTTTGTTCATATCTACCTGTGACAGGTTGATTAGATACATTTTGGAAGTCTCCTGTGCTATCTGGAGGACTTTCGATAACAAAATTATATGGTGGACACCCATCCATAGCAAGAGTTGGGGTTATCGTAGGTGTGACAGATGGTGTAGGCGTGACAGATGGTGTAGGTGTAGGCGTGACAGATGGTGTAGGTGTAGGCGTGACAGGTGGCGGGAATGGCTCATTTAGGCGTTCAAGCAGAATCAGTGCTGTTAACGCTGCCAAGAGCAATTTCCACCAGTGGTGTGCCAGAAAACCCCAATTCCAATGTAACAAAGCCGCATATAATGCAACTCCCGTGGGAATATTAGGCTGATGTACAAGTTCGAAGATCACTATATCTAATGCAATGAGAAAGCATAAGCAAGGCAGGATCCACCAGTAACTACCAAGTGCAACGTTTAATCGATTTTCTGGATCGATTATCCCAATAGCATCACCAACTGCACCTGATGTGATACAGAAGTATACTGCTAACATTAACAGGGCAGTGACTATCTGAGGGTTATGTCTAGTTGTTCTGAAGAGCATTATAATCCACATGAAAATGAGCCTAAATGAAACACGGTTACTTAAGCCGATGCTTGCTGTGTGATTATCGTGTAGCACTTAAGAGGTAATAACACCTCGACATAGTCAGTCCATCAGGATACTATCTATTTTATTGCCATTACTATGTCTGTAATACCACCTGATTATCGACTTTCAATAAAAGAACTGAAAAATCCTGTGATCATGCTGGTAATTACTATTGGAAGTATCAAGCCATCATATAGTGGCAAAGGATTGTATTCTATTGAGAGAGGTGGGTTGCGTAGAAGTGTGATCTGGGCAAATCCTAATGCCACAGTATTTATCATGACACCATATACTGTTATGCTTGGAAACCACACAAAAAATTTTTCAGTCTGCCACTTGTGAGATTTTATAGCCATTATCTGTACTACAGCTATCGTAAACATAGCTAATATGGGATAACTACCAACGAATAGTACAAATAACTGTGTACGTTGAGCAAAAGGTAGTGGTAAAACAAAAAAAGATAAGAAACCCGTTACTATGAGTACAGAAAACATACTCCAAAAATATCCTTTAAACAATAACTCAATGAGAGGTTCAGATACTGGCCCGTCGGTTTGTTTAGGATATGAACCTCGTTCTATTCGAGCACCCCTAACTTGCATTGTACGCCCCTTTATACGCCGATCTAAATCTTTTGCCTCATCGTTATTAGATCCGATAAGTTTACATAATTCGCTGACTTTATCAAGTGTGCCTTTTCCTATCGGTCCGTTTTGTTCACTATCAACAACCCAATCTAACAACGGCTTGCTAAGAGCCGCTTCTATCTCCTGTTTGAGACGAGATATTCTTTCTTGCTTTTGCAAGTCTGTTTTGATGTCCTGTGCAAGGTCGTCAAACTGCTTTACATTATTGTCATCCATCATTTACCTGCCATATGTTTTACAATGAGATGTTCACTCTCTTAGGCATGATCTATCGGATAGTAGGCGCGGATCGTCTGGATAATTATTCCGTTCCTCGATCATAAGAGGGAGCGCCAGTTATTTCGTTTCATCCAACGTCAATGCACGATTACGTCGGGATTGACCGCATGCGCTTGTGTTTAAGTGCCCATGAATACCGGCTGACTTTAACGCTGCCGGAAATCAATCTCTGCGCCAGTCCCCTGTTCCCCTGTTACATGCACATCTTTCCATACATTAGAAACAGGCTTGTTCCCAACTGCAACAAGTTGGATACGCCACCATCCACAGCGTAGATTGCGTGCTGCATAATTCCTTACATCTGTCGATTCGATAGTATTACCCTGACCCTCCAGCGGTATGACTTGCACGTGAGCATTGTAGATAATACTTCCGCTACGATCATAGACAGTACCGCCGATATATGACATACCTGAGCCACCTGCACACTCCATCCGGCCATCTTCCGCGCGCACATCGACTAGAAAATGTAGTGGATCTGGCGTTGGTGTCGGGAGCGGTGTCGGGAGCGGTGTCGGCTCCGGAGGGACTGGTCGTCCATCCACCAGCCATTGTGAAATCCAGCCAGTTTTGCCAATCACCTCATGACCATCAATGATATTTGACCGTACTCGCACCCGGTAGACCGGCCATGCATGCGTGTCCTGGGCTTCTTCCAGAATTTCGACCGTGTCATCCAGACTGACCACAACATCACCTGGACGGGGATTGGCCGATACTCTCGTCTGGAGACTGGCCTCGTTCCAGAGATAGGTGCCAAACGTTCCAGGCTCATCAAAAAAGAGTCGTGGACTCCGGTTGAAGTAATGTGCATGAACACCCAGTACCTGCGCACTGCGGATAAAATCCTGGACGATTATCTGCTTATCCGTTGCCCGGTTATTAATAATCAGGATGTATGTCACCTGCCCATTTGCGGTTGGATACAATTCATCCAGATTTAAAGCTATCTGGGTATCACTCTGCATCAGTGGCAACAATGTTGCTATGTCATAGTCCTGGTCTGCTGGCTGGAGTCCTATCGTCTGTACTGCGGATAAATTGCTGCCCGTGAGGGTAACATTCCAGGGTTGGGTCGCCCCCGTCAGGCGCACGGGATCAATTTTCTCCACCACGATGGGCACCGGTGTCGGCGTGATGGTGGGGGTTGCTGATGGTGTGACCGGAAGGGTGCTCGTTAGCCTGACAATGGCGGTCGGGGTGAGATTACTGGCAATGATATTGTGCGCCAGCAATTGCATCCCACAGAACATGAGCAGGGAGAAGACAAACACAACGCCCCCAAGAACTGCCAGGAGTTTAAGCCGTGGAGGGATCGGGAGCGGTGGTCGCTCATCACGCGGAACGGACACATCTGGTTCCGGGTTTGGAATAGGCAAATTCGGAGGGGGCATCGGTTCCTTTTCGGGTGCATCGGGCGGGACGATCCTGTGTCTTACCTCCCGCTCACACTTTTGGCGATCTCGTAGTTGTTTAACCGTAGGGTGTTCGTTTCCAAGCAAATTTTTCAGTCTGTCGATTTTATTGTTAATTTCATGTCCAATCTTGATAACCGCCTCCGCATTGCCAGCGGAACATGCCTGGTCAAATAAATTTTCTATATCCCGTATCAGGCGATCTGCTTCATTGTCTGGCATCTTACACATGGCCTCTGGTTTACAATGAGCCTCTGGGGATCAGGTGACCATCCGGGTCCAGTCAAACATCTTCTCTACTATATTAGTATCGGTTCCCACCAGAATCTGCTTGCGTCATCTTATACTATACTCACATAGTCCTGCTTGTACCTGGTTTCAACCGCCAGGTTGCCGAAACGTATGATCATCGCCAAATGCTTCCGGTTTTCTGGCTATTTAGGGAAGCGGAAGGAAATACTCATCCCTTCTGTGCTCCATCGTCCAGTGGGCGTGGCAGCACCAAGCGGGGGAGAGCAGACCAAGGGATGGATTAAAGTTTCCGCTTCCCTTAGCAGAGATCCTCACTCGTTACCGCGCAATTTTTGAGCAACTCTATCCGGGATGCTGCCATTGGTAAGGTAGACATACAGGTTATCGCCAGGGCAGGTAATTCTTTCACCGGTACGCGTATCAATATGGTATCCTGATGCCGCATCAAACGGAATATAATCCCGGTGGCCCTTGATATGCTCTGCATCAGGCGGTATGTTATAGCGAAATGCAATCCAGGCGATGATGTCAATAATGCTCTCTATCTGTACTGCATCTGGTTCTTGCTCACCCGCATCATATTTGCCAAGCACTGCAACCTGAGCGTGCCCTGCTGTGGTATATCCGGTGTTGGTATCTCCCTGGGCCTCCAGTGGCCGCCCTTCATAAATAATTCCGTCAAGGTCGATGAGAAAATGGTAGGGAATGTCAGGCCACATGCGGTCAGTGAGGCACCAGTGCTGCACCTGCCGTATATACTGTGCCGCAGGTATTGTTCCATCAAAATACATACCTTCGTGATGCAGGGTAATGCGTTCAATCTGGTGCGGAATAAATGGCCTGGTTGGTGGTACCCCGCCCCATTCCGCATGGGTGATAATCGCTGGTCTGGGTACGGTGACCAGACTGTTTTCACTTCCAGGGGTTGGTGTTGTCGTTGTTTCTGATAGCGTATCAGGAGCATCTGGCGTTGCGTCGGATATATCAGGCTGTAACGCTGGTTGTGCCGTTGAAGGTGTTGCTGGTTGGGTTGTTGAAGTTGTTGTTGACCTGGAAGTGGCTGTCGCTACCTCTGTTGTCACCGATGGTCGAATCCTTGCAGCTATTGAAGAGTTGCTATCAGGTATAGGAGTCGATGATGAGGTAGTGAATCTATAGCGATGTGTGATTTCCGAGACGATAACTGCTCCCCCGGCCAGGCTTACCAGTCCAGCCAGCCCCAGTTGAAGACACTGACGTCGTGACAAGCGTTGTCTGGTTGGTTGCTGCGTTGATGGCCACTGCCTGTCCGGTGTTCTGTGAGATGATGGTTCTGACCCATCAGTGTGTTCGGTTTTGTAGGAAGGCATCTGCGTCTCCTTGTCAGAAAAGTTAGCGCTGTTCAAGCCGGGCTTCGACCTGCCGACGTATGTTATTCATGTTAAAGTTACGACCAGGACTGGTAATATCCGGATCAGTTTGCTGAGCAAAATCGCGGAAGGGATAGATCTCGCCGGGAGAGATACTATATCTATCACACAGCCACGCCATAAGGCTGACAATAGCATCTATTTGTCTCTGTGATGGTACCTGTGTATCGTAATCACCCAGTAGCCCGATAACGATCATGCCATCGGTATTGGGAATATATCCACTGTTTGTTCGCTCATGGGGATTCCGCCCTTCGTAGATGTTGCCATCCAGATCAATGATATAATGCCAGGCAATGTCTACCCAGCGCTCCTGATGGTTCCTTTGAATGCGCTGGATCAACACCACGGGATCAACCCCCTGTGTATCCTGACCATCATGACTGAGCAGGATCTGATACGGAACTTGATTGCCATCACTTCCATCGGGAGCAGTGGCTCCCCATGCGCTCCGCGAAATGATTGATGGTGGCTCAATCCGGCGTGGAACTGGCATGCGCGTGGGTGTTGGTTCGATTTCTGGTTTTCTTGTTGGTGGTACTTCCTTATTCCGGGTTGCTTCTTCTGTCGGGTCATCTACAAATATATTTTCCTGCGGGTCACTGTCTAACACGACTCCTTCCGTCTCGGGCGTTGCCGTGACAACGAGGATGACCGGCGTATATGTGGGTAGCGTAGTCAATTCAATAGCGATGGCATTGTTATCCGAGAAGGTATCGTGGGTAAGGACGAGAAAAACAGCGATAAAAGTAATCAACCCGGTAAGCACGAATACAGCACTCATAACAAAAAGGGACAGATTGGTACGTCGGGTTGGTGTAGTGACGGCATCTGCTGGTGGAAGTGTGGTATGCTCAAACAGAGATTGGAGTGGTTCCGGTTCGGTCGGTGGTTCCGGTATGACCGGTGGGAGAAGTAACTGGTTACTGGACTTTTGCCACTCTCTGCGCTTTTGCCGGTGTACATCGAGACGTTGAGACAGGTTTTCGAGCTTTTGCTTATGGACACGAGAAAGTGGCAGGTTCGTTAATCGCGCTCGCTTATTGAGCGCTTCTTGGTGGAGTCTGGGGAACTCTGCGTCATCGTCTGTGAAGTCTGAAAATGGTCTGCCAAGAAAAAGTTCTATGTCTTGGATAAGTTGGTCTGCTTCGTTGTCTTGCATCTCGCACCCGACCTCTAGTTCACGATGAAGTGACTCGCGTAACCCTGGATCTCTGAGAATGAGGCAACCATCCTGGTCCAGTCGAACGCCTTCTCTGCTGTATTAGTAGTGGGTTCCACTAGCGCAACGTTTGTGTAATCATGAGCAAAATCATGAAAAATCGGTCAAAATGGAACCATGGAATGAACCTGTTTCTGTGTCACAGTGATATAGGGATGAACCAATCCCCTGGTTGGAACCGGCAGATTGCCTGGTATTGGACCCATCAGTACAAATAATGTGATCCAGTACATGGAACCCGTGTCGTAATGCCTACTGATTTATCCGATATCAGGTATATTAGTGTTCAATTTTGTCGCCGTTTGAGACGATATGCGTTCTGTTTGCACAAACGTTACGCTAAACCTTATGAAATGGGCTGGAAAATGGGGATCTATACATCACAAATTACTAATCTTTTTCAATCTTTTAGTACTGCTACGGTATTCCCCACAGTCGAACGGTTGCATCCCGTGCGGTGGAGGCCAGCATCTGCCCATCTGACGTGAATGCCAGGCTAACAACGCCATCGGTATGTCCTTCCAGGATGCGCAACTCTTCGCCATCAACCGCGCTCCATAACCGGATGGTCTGGTCTTTAGATGCTGATGCCAGGATCTTGCCATCGGGATGCCAGGCTACACCCCAGACGAAGTCCGTATGTCCTTTTAAACTACGCACAGAACTATCCTCCACATTCCATACGCGAACAGTTTGATCCCGGGCAACCGAGGCCAGTATGTGCCCATCAGGCGACCAGGCCACATCCCAGACAAAATCGGTATGTCCGGTCAGGCGTTCCTGGAGTGTGCCATTCCTCACGTTCCAGAGCCAGACGGGCATGTCTTTTGAGGCAACTGCCAGCGTCTGCCCATCGGGGGCAAAAGCAATACTGACACCACCTGTTGTTTCACTTTCCATATCTTGCAACTGGTGCAATACGGTCCCATCTTTGCGCCAGAGTAGGATTTCACCAGCGTGACAGTTATCATAATCACGACTCGCACATGCGGCCGAGGCAAGGGTCTCGCCATCCGGCGACCAGGCCACACTCCAGACTTCTTCAGTATGCTGCGGAAATGTATACAGGAGTGTTCCATCATCCGCATTCCACAACCGAACGGTTTGATCCTTGGCAGCCGAAGCAAGGGTCTTGCCATCCGGCGACCAGGCCACACTGCGGACCCAGTCAGTATGGCCTGTCAGGTTGTACCGTAGGTCTCCAGTGTTCGTGTCCCATACTTTCACAGTGCCATCTAAGGATGCCGAAGCTATTGTATTCCCATCAGGCGCAATTGCTACTCTTACGACATGCTCCGTATGCCCCTCCAATGCACGTAACTCTGTAATTTGAGCGACCGATGAGCGCTCAATCCGTAATGGTATTTCTTGCACGGGCATTGTTGTGCTAACCTCAGCTATTGCCGTGACAACAAGAACGACAGGTTCATCGGTAGGTACGGCTACAGTATTCCGGGTAATCAGGAAAGCAATGGCGACAAGGGTGAGCAACCCGGCAAGGAGCAATACACCGCTCATTACTAAAAGGGGTATTCTGGCCTGAATAACGACAGGTTCATCTGTTGGGGTCGTTGGAGTTCTAGGATCTGCTGGAGTGAGAGGGATCGGTGGCATAGGAGTAGTCTGAGGTTTGACCCAATTGCGCCGACGGTCTTTGAGACGAGTATTTAAAAGATTTACCTTATCCTTAGGTATATCAGGTAGTTTTCGTAGTTGTTCTAGTTTATTGAGAGACTTTCGATAACATTCTTTAAAATCACCATTGCTTATGAAGTCCGAAAACGGTCTGTTAAGGAAATGCTCTATTTCCTGTATAAGATAATCTACTTCGTTGTCTTGCATCTTGCACCTGATCTATAAGTTCATGAGCATACGAGCCACGTACCCATCGTCCGTCTGTGGATGTGCATGTGAGACAATAATCGGCCTATCAATCCTGGTAGAGGTCCTGGTAACGCGTGAAGCGTCCGGTATCATAGAGAACATAGATCGTTTTCCCGCGTTCGCCGGGTGGAGCGCTCGGAAGGAGTGGTTTAGAGAGCATCTGTCCGCGCTCAAAGCGCTGACGTACCCCGATGCCGTCGGAGGACTCCAGGATCAATTCCGGGGTGATGGAAGCGCCGAGCGTTGCGTGTACATTGGGCATGCCGTAATAGACCCGGCCAAACCCGCGTACCGGCGCGTTCGGATTGTTGGGGTCCGGCACTGGTTCAGGTAGCGCGGCGGCTTCGGCGGCTTCGACCACCCGGTATGTCCCCTCCTGATGCGCGAGAAACACGAAGATGGTATCGGTGGGCTCCCAATAGTACATTGCCCCATGTTCGAAGAACTGCTGCACAGCATAGCCGGCCTGCTCCCGTTCCAGCATGCACCCTAATCCGACACGTACTGCGACATTCTCCCGATAGAGTTTGCCGAATCCACCGGCCATCTGGTCAGTGGGGCAGATGACTGAGGGTGAAGGGGGGGCCGTAGCGCTGGCAAGCGGCGGCGCTGCCGTTGGCGGTACGGCGGTCGGTGGCATGATGGTTGGTAGTACTACCGTCGGTGGTATGGCAGTCGGTGGTATGGCAGTCGGTGGTATGGCAGTCGGGGTTGGTTCTGGTGGGATATCGCGTCCATCTACCAGCCACCGTGAAATCCAACCGGTTTTACCGATCACAGCTTCACCGTCGATACGATTTGTCCGCACCCGGATATGATACACCGGCCAGGCATGCGTCCCCTGCGCTTCTTCCAAAATTTCAACGGTATCATCGCTACTGATCACAACATTGCCCGGCTGCGGACTGGCCGATACCTTTGTTTGCAGACTGGCATCCGCCCAAAGATACGCGCCGAACTGACCAGACTCATCGAAGAAGATCTGCGGATCGCGGTTGCGATAGGCGACAACGACCCCTTGGACGGGGGCACTGCGGAGAAAGTCCTGAACAACAATCGTTTTATCCGTTGTTTTATTATTAATAACGAATGTGTACGTATCCTGTCCTTGAACGGTTGGATACAATTCATCCAGATTTAAAGTTATCTGCGTATTATTCTGAGTGATAGGCGTTAGAGACACTGGTTGATGGTTCGTATCTGTTGGTTGGAGTACAATTGTCTGCACTGCTGATAAATTGCTTCCCATCATGGTGATATGCCAGGATTGTGTGGCCCCTGTCAGGCGTACCGGGTCAATGGTATCGATCACAATAGAGGGGCGTGCAGGTAGTATAGTGGTTGTGGTTGATAGTGGTGTCATAGTGATGGCTATGCCGGGTACAACAGTTGTTGTACCTGATGGTTTACGGGCAATGCTGTCCGGTGTAACGTATGTAACGTATACGGCTATCAGCGAGAAGATAATCACGGCAGCGCCTATCACAACCAGGAGCTTTCTGAACTTTACTCTGCGGTCCAAATCAGGATCTGGGGATCTTTGCCACTCTCTACGCTTTTGCCGGTGTATATCGAGACGTTGAGACAGGTTTTTGAGCTTCTGCTTATGGACATGAGCAAGCGGCAGTTTCGTTAATTGCGCTCGCTTATCGAGCGCTTCTCTTCATCCCCTGTCAGGTGATCAGCGGGTATAGCCAGCCAGGAGACGCATCATGATGCCTCTCATGACATATAAACAAACAGACACCGCGCAGGTGCGGATGGTGGCCCGCCGCGGATGGGGTCTGGGT
>DAOTUI010000236.1:0-9008 GCA_034437035.1 Chloroflexaceae bacterium | reverse complement strand
ATTCCATTCTTTTTCACAAAAATTTTGCACTTCGTGCAAAATTTTTGTGAAAAAGATCAAAAAGTACCATGCTGCCGCAGGCGATTCTGCCGTTCACCGGGTGAAACGCCCGGTTTGATGAACCACCGCATAGGTCGTGTGATTTAGAGGTGCGGCGGACGCGCAGAAGCACGTCCCTATGGGAAGTGAGGATTAGTTATTCCTCACCCGCTTCTTCGACTTCCACCGATGCTGTTGCTTTGCGGCGCGAGCCTGATCCGGCGGTTGTCTTCTTCGTCGCTGTAGCCTTGCCGGTGGCATCACCGCTGCCGTTACTGCCGGCTTGCGCACGCTCCTGGGCAGCTTTCTGCGTGGACTTCTTTGCTTTGGCAGTGCCGGTCTTTGCCGTTGTTTCAGTTTCCGGTTCGGCGGTTCCGTTGCCGGCGGCGGATGCGGCTTTGCCTTTGGTTGTCCTGGCCGTTGTCTTTGTGGACTTCTTCTTCGCCTTGCCGGTACCAGTCTTTGCGGTTGTCTCAGTGTCCGAATCGGTGGCTCCGTTCCTGGCGGCAGTTGCGGCTTTACCTTTGGTTGTCCTGGCCGTCGTCTTTGTGAACTTCTTCTTCGCCTTGCCGGCCGCAGCCTCAGTTGTCTCTGTGCTACCTTTGCCGTCTGCGGCCTTGGCCTCTTCCGCCTCCGGCACATACTCGCTCACCTGGGCCAGATCATTGGTTGTGTAGTCACACTGCGGGTAGCGGCTACAGCCATAGAACGGACGACCAAACTTACCCCGGCGCTGCATCATCTCGCCCTCGCTACACTTGGGGCAGGTGACGCCGGTCGGCACCGGTAGGGGCACGGGCTTACCATCCTTGCCGATGCGGCGGGTGTTCTTACACTCGGGGTAGCCTGAGCAGCCGTAGAATGGCCCGAAGCGGCTCTTCTTGAGCACCATCGGCTTGCCGCAGACATTACACATCACATCGCTGGTTTCCGCTGAACCGGCCGCATCCAGGACGATATGCCCTTCGGTGTCGCGGTGGAAGTTGCTGGTAAAGTCGCACGACTCCGGCCCACCCTCTTTGTTGTAGCGTGAACAGGCCAGGAACTCGCCGTTACGCCCAAACTTGATCACAAGCCGGCCTTCGTTGCACTTGGGGCAGGTAAGGTCAGTCCGAATCTCTTCCAGTTTGACGTTGCGCATGCTCTGCCGGGCCTCTTCCAGCGTCTCCTCGAAGGGGCCGTAGAAGGTGCGCAACACCAGCACCCACTGCTTTTCGCCAATGGCAATATCGTCGAGTTGCTGCTCCAAAACCGAGGTGAATTCGTAATCGACAATCTGGGGGAAGTGTGCTACCAGCAGATCGGTGACAACCCGCCCCAGGGTTGTCGGTATCAGCTTCTTCTCGGTCAGGCTGACATACTCGCGGTCCTGGACGGTCGAGATAATCTGCGCATAGGTTGATGGTCGCCCGATACCCAGCCGTTCCATCTCTTTTACCAGGCTGGCCTCAGTGTAGCGGGGTGGCGGCTCGGTAAAGTGCTGGAGCGGCAGCAGCGCCAGCAGATCCAGGGCTTCCTGTTCGCTCAGCAGCGGAAGTCGCTTCTCACGATCTTCATCCTCCTCGCCCTCGTCCAGACTGACATTGTAGACCGCCAGGAAACCGGGGAACTTGAGCACGCTGCCGGTTGCCCGGAAGGTGTAGGGCGCAGTGCCGGACTGTCCATTATCCCTGGTCCATGCGCCGATATCCACCGTGGTGCTATCAAAGATGGCGGGGGACATCTGGCTTGCCAGGAAGCGCTTCCAGATCAACTCGTACAGTCGGTGCGCGTCGCGTTCCAGCTTGCCGGCGAGCATCTCCGGGGTGCGGTTGCTGCTGGTGGGGCGCACGGCCTCGTGTGCCTCCTGCGCACCCTTGGCGCGCTTCTTGAAGACTGGGGGTTTCTCCGGCAGGTATTCCTTGCCATAGCGCTGTTCGATCACCTGGCGCGCTTCCTGCTGCGCCTCCTGCGCCACATTCGTGCTGTCGGTACGCATATAGGTAATCAACCCGACCGTGCCTTCGTCGCCGCCGATGTCGATACCTTCATACAGGCGCTGTGCCAACGTCATGGTTTTCTTGGCGCTAAAGCTCAGCTTGCGCCCGGCCTCCTGCTGCAAGGTGCTGGTGATAAAGGGCGGCAGCGGATTGCGGCGCTTGTCTTTGCGCGTGACCTTCTGCACCATGTAGCGCGCATGCTCCAGGTCGGCAACAATTCCGCCGGCCTGCGCTTCATTCTCGATAGCGAACTTGTCGAGTTTCTTGCCGCCGCGCTCGATCAGCACCGCCCGGAACGCATCTTTGCGGGGTTCCTCGGCGGCGTCTGCCTTACCGTTGCTGGAGCCGCCTGCCGGATGTTTTGCCAGGTCCGCCTCAATGGTCCAGTACTCGACTGGCTTAAAGGCCTCAATGTCCTGTTCGCGTGCGACAATCAACCGTACTGCCACCGACTGCACACGGCCGGCAGACAACCCACGCTTCACTTTGTCCCAGAGGAGGGGACTGAGGCGGTAGCCCACAAGCCGGTCCAGCACGCGGCGGGCCTGCTGCGCTTCTACCAGGTTATTGTTGATCTGGCGCGGGTTCGCAATTGCGGCCTGCACCGCCGGTTTGGTAATCTCCTGGAAGACCACCCGATGCACCGGCATATTACGCGGAATCCCGGCAGCCTGGGTGATATGCCAGGCAATCGCTTCCCCCTCCCGATCCGGGTCAGTTGCCAGGTAGACCGCGTCGGCCTTCTTGATGGCCTGGCGCAGTTCATTGACAACCTTCTGCTTTGTGATTTCATAGACTGGAGCGAAGTCATGTTCCAGATCGATCGAAAGATCTTTTTTGGGCAAGTCGCGCACATGCCCCATGCTGGAGGTGACACGAAAGCCGGTTCCGAGATATTTCTGAATCGTCTTGGCTTTTGCGGGCGACTCGACGATTACAAGTTTATCTGCCATATGATATTACTCCGAACTGACCGCATAGTCAGTTGCTACGACTACGTTGAGACCCGTCATTCTAAGCGTAGTGAAGGATCATCTGGCATTGGGAGCAAAACCGTTTACGCTGTGCAAGATGACGCCTGTTTCAGGGCTTGTATATCTGCTATGAGAACCGATGTTCGCTGATTATACTCATTTGACACGACGTACGCGGTAGACTCCAAACCAGGCGTTTGTTTCGATGAACGGCCCGATTCGCCTGCGGCAGCGTGGTATTGTTTTATCTTGTTCACAAAAATTCGCACAACGTGCGAATTTTTGTGAACAAGATCGGAATCTTCCGCCCTGCCGGAGGCGATATTCCCCGCCAAACGCGGGAGCGCCTGATCCATGTCAGCATTGGTCGTTTCACGGTGTTCGCTCATGTCGTGTTGTTCGTGGTCCAAACGCCCACCGCGTAACTCCTGTCATTTGAGAACTATCCACATTCCCTGCCCACTACCTGATACCGTGTTGCAACTCTATGCTTACCATTTATTGTTGGCACTATACGCAGGTATACCAGCATTGTCAAGATAGCATTGTGTATGAAAAGTCAACAACCATCTTGTCAGTTTATATAAATGGCTTCATAATGCGCCTGATACACCGGCGACTATGCCGACCGTATTAGCAAACGGCCTTTGCATCAAAGAGACTGATCTCAATCTGGACCTCGGCACATTCGGGGGTGTCAAGCGGGAGACTCTGGAGCAGGACGGCATTGAAGAGGCACGTTCGCGGACGGGTCGCGCTGTAGAAGAGGTGGCCGGCGCAGCGGGTATCGCCGGCTCCGAAGCCGCGCACCGGGATGGTTACTTCCGGTAGATTGGAAAGGAGGGTACACCAGGTACACTCCAGCGCGGGACCGCCTGCAACCGTCCAGGCTTCCAGCAGATGCGAGTGGGGACGAAGATAGTCGAGATGCCAGTGGGGATGGGGTTTCGTGCGCCGCTGATGATACGCCAGGCGTGCCGACAACCCGCCCGATCCGAACGCACTACCGACATAGAGGTAGTAGCCTGCTGCAAAATCGAAGCAGCCCAGTCGCCCAATCCGCAGTTGTGGGACATCGGCGGTCAGGTGCAGTATCAGCAGGTAACTTCCCTTTGCCATGGCTAATCCCGATGATGGAGATAGGGTATATACATAGTTAAAAAAGGAAATGATGTGTAAGGAAAATGATTTGTTCCTTCTTTGATTTATCATGGGTATTATAGGGGTAGGTACGTCAGTTGTCCAATCATTTCAGGGTCATGTTATAATGTGCCGTATGAAAGTTTTGTTAATTGGATCTGGTGGTCGTGAGCACACGCTGGCCTGGCGATTGGCCCAGTCGCCGCAACTGGACCAGTTATTGATCGCGCCCGGTAATCCGGGCACCGCCCGCCTGGGGCGGAATATCGCTATTCCGGTGACGGATCTGGATGCGCTGGCAGATCTGGCGCAGCGCGAGGCGGTCGATCTGGTGGTCGTGGGCCCGGAAGATCCGCTGGTTCACGGTCTGGTGGATCGCTGCCTGGCCCGCGGCATCCCCGCCTTTGGTCCCACTGCCGCTGCCGCGCGTATCGAGGGTAGTAAATCGTTTGCCAAAACGCTGATGCAGGAAGCCGGTGTGCCGACGGCGGCATCCCATACGTTTGCTACCCCCGCTGATGCGGCCACGTTTGTGCGGAAAACCGGGCAACCCTGGGTGGTCAAGGCCGACGGTCTGGCGCAGGGTAAGGGCGTCGTTGTGCCCAGAGATGTGGCGGCAACGCTGGCGGCGATTGAGCGCCTGGGAACGACAGCGGCCGGCACGCGCCTGGTGTTGGAAGAGCGGCTGCATGGGTGCGAGATCTCGGTGCTGGCGCTCTGTGATGGGAAGACGCTGTTACCGCTGCCGCCCGCCCGGGATCATAAGCGGCTTCTTGACGGCGATAATGGTCCCAACACCGGCGGCATGGGCGCGGTGGCCCCGATTGAAGACGTTGATGTGGCGCAAATTGTCGCGCAATGCATGCAGCCGGTGGTTGATCGGCTGGCTGCTCGTGGGACGCCATTCTGTGGTTCGCTCTATGCCGGGTTGATTCTCACGGAGTGTGGCCCGCTGGTGCTGGAGTTTAACGCCCGGTTGGGTGATCCCGAGGCGCAGGTGGTGCTGCCGCTGGTGGAAGGGGATCTGCCGGCTGCGCTCATGGCCTGTGCCGAAGGACGCCTCGATCCCGGCATGCTACGCCGGCGGTCGGGCTATGCCGCCTGCGTGGTGCTGGCGGCGGCGGGCTATCCCGATGCGCCGCGCCGGGGCGATCCGATCCACGGCACCGCGGCGGTTGAGACCGCCGACCT
Source organism: Chloroflexaceae bacterium (assembly GCA_034437035.1). Lineage (GTDB taxonomy): Bacteria > Chloroflexota > Chloroflexia > Chloroflexales > Chloroflexaceae > CAKZQX01. Next base: position 3,685 of record DAOTUI010000236.1, on the reverse strand, counting down.
GCTGCTGTTCCATGCAGGGACGGCACAGCGTGACGATACACTTGTTACGGCCGGCGGGCGCGTGCTGGGTGTCACCGGGTTGGGTCCGGATATGCGAGTTGCGCTGGACCGGGCCTATGACGCGATCCGGACCATTAATTTTGCGGATAAGCAGTATCGCACGGATATTGGGGCATGAGTTTGCGGGTTGCGGTTCTTCTCAGCGGGAGCGGGACTAATTTGCAGGCGCTCCTGGATGCCCAGGCTGCCGCTGACCTGGGAGCCGAGGTGGTGCTGGTTGTCGTCGATCGCGCCGATGCGTATGGTTTGCAGCGGGCGCTGAAGCATAAAATCGCCAGCGCCTATGTTCCCCTCAAACGGGCGCGTGATCCGGCAATGCGAAGTGCCTGGGAGCAGCGGCTGGCTGATGTGATTGCCGCATTTGCCCCTGATCTGGTGGTGCTGGCGGGCTTTATGCGGGTGCTCTCCGCCACCTTCCTTGAGCGCTTCCCCAATCAGGTTATCAACCAGCACCCGGCGCTGCTGCCCGACGACGGCAGTGATACCGTGCGTACCGAGGCCGGTCCGGTGGTACCTGCGTTGCGTGGCGCGCATGTTGTGGCCGACGCGCTGCGGCTGAAACTGCCCATCACCGGCTGTACGATCCACCGTGCCACGCCGGAGGTGGACAATGGGCCGGTCCTGGCGCGCACCGAGGTGCCGATCCGCCCGGACGATACTGAGGAAACCCTGCATAAGCGGATCAAAGCGCAGGAGCGCCAGATGATTGTGGCGGTGGTACAGGCGCTGGCGCGGGAGTATGCGCAAGGACTTGCGTAAGTCATACGACGTACGCACTGGATGTTCAAACCGGACGTCTGAGCAGATGATGCAAATCAGGCATTTGCCTGGATGAACGACCCGCTTCGCCTGCGGCAACGTGGTACGTGATCCGGCTTTTTTATAAACTATATGCATATTGTGTAAATGGTTTGTGAAAAGGATCTGATTTCTTCCGCATGGGTAGTTCCCAGCGGTAGCTCACATCTGCGGGAACTGCGCTCTGCCACCAGCGCATCTCATCGCAGGCCGGCCACTGTGCCGGCGGATTGTTGGAGAAAAGCAGAATTATTGCTTGGTAGGCATCGTGGGGAGCCGGGCGGTTTTTCCGAATGACTTACCGCCCGGCGGCGGGCTCTTCAATATCGAGGTCGGACGCATCGGCCACGCGATCCGGGTGATCGAGCGGCGTCAGCAGATCAAGCAGTTCACGAATAACATGTCCATGCTGAGCGGGATGCCGCATCGGGCGCTCGGGGTGAATCACATAATAGTTGTGGCGACCTTCACGAATGTGGCTGATATAGCCGGTTTCCTCCAGGTCGCGGAGTAGACGCTGCACGGCCCGCTCGGTGATGCCGACTTTCGCGGCGATCTCACGGGCGGTTGCGCGGCGGTTGCGCGCAATGCAGAGCAGCACCTGGGAATGGTTTGTCAGAAATGTCCATTTTGCCATAGTTTGCGCCTCCGGCTCAGGCGGTCAGAATCAGCTCGCGGGATTCGGCGGACCCCGGCTTGACCAGTGTGAAACACGTCTATTGTATCACGCAATCCCTAACGTATGTCAAGCAGTTTCGCTGAATTGCTATCTGACGGTGAGCCGACATGTCGCGCATTCCGCTATAGCCTCCGGGAAAGGGGGTACTTCCCGGAGGCTGCGTCTGACCTGCGCGTCCTGTAGCCGGTAATCTTTAACCGGCAACACTGTTCTGGCGCATGCGCCGCAGTCCCAGGTACTGGACTTCGGCAAAGCCGGCAACGATCAACGCCAGAATTCCGATGACCCACATTCCGGCAGTTGTCAGTGGTAGCCGTCCACTCAGCAGGAGCACGATACTATCGATTACCCAGAGGACATCCAGCAGAATGACGGCAAGCGCCAGTTTCCGGTTGATACGCTGTTGCGCGGCGAGAAAGAAGAGTGCTACGCCGTAGCAGCCAAGTACAAAGCCGATTCCGTGGAGAACAAAGCGGGGCGGGAATACCCAGCAGGGTTGCCAACGGTGCGGCCGCCGGCAGCAGGATAATGCCACTCACGCCGCAGAAGATACCATTTGCCAGGATTGCGTGACGGAGCAGGCCGGCTGTTTCCGTCTGGTTGCGGGTCTGGACTTGAGTCACCATGTTCAACCTCCTTTATACATCGTTTACACGTCTACGATGCCGTCAGGATAGCGTACGCATAGCTGCCATGTGAAGGAAAAAAGGTGCCATATCCTGCCAATCTGCGTGCCGTTTGTGGCACGCTACCTGCCAGGGGTTATACGTTTCTCGGTGAGCGGGTGGTTAACACCAGGCCGGAACAGGTTGCACCATGTGCGGTGTATCAATGACAGGACTTACGCGGTGGACGTTCAAACCGGACGTTTGACCAGATAGAAGCCAGTCTCGTCTGCGGCAGCATGGTACTTTTTCGATCTTTTTTTCCAAAAAGGATGGTCGGTTCCGCCCTGCCGGAGGCGAAATTTCCTTTCGGGTTCGTGACCGCGTAACATACGTCAATAAACCCTGGCAATCATGCCGGGTGTTCCATCTCGCGGCGCAAATCCTGCGCGACCAGTCTGGCCGCCGCGTTTTGCCGGTTGTACAGCGTGCGTTCGGGGACTGATGTACGCAACCACTCCAGTGCTGCGTGGGCCGTCGGATCAAGGCCGTCGTGGGTGGCGCGGCGGCTGTAGGGTTTGAGCCCGACGACGTAGGGGAAGTAGACTGCATTGTAGTAGCGCCACTCATCGCTCGTGCCGAAGTCCTCCGGTCCACGGGGTTTGAGGCGGGCAATACTCCCCGCCAGCAGTGCCTTGAGTTCGACCGCCCGTTCGAGTGGATCATCTCTGGCATTCCGCTCCACCAGACGCACCTGGATCATAGGCAGATTTGTGAGCGGACTGGTTGCCAGGCGCGGAAGATCGCCATAGTGGCTCAGCGCCCGGCGCGTCAGGCGGGCAAACTCAGCTTCATCCAGGTCAGGAAGTGCCGGTTCCGGGTTGATCCGTGGTAGTGCATCTGCCTGCGTGCGCAGATCGGCGCGGGCCTGGCGCAGGCGTGGTAGCCGGGCGAAGGCCAGGCGATCAAGCAGTGTCTGCACATGACTGGCGAATGTTTGTATAAGAATAGCTGTGGCGGTTGTGGTCAATAGCAGTACCAGTGTTGCAAATGTCAGTCCCGTACTGATCAGCATCAGCAAAATAATCTGCAGGCCAAAGAGCAGTGCCGGAAAGCCGGCAGCAACGAAAGAGCGGAGCATATCCGGGAGCAGGGTTTCCCCCTCGTCAAACGCATCGAGGACGGCGATAGCCAGCCCCAGCAACTCCAGATCAATGCCGATGGCAAGAACAATCCAGGTACGGGGCAACCAGTTTAAGGGAAAGAGCAGCAGTCCGGTGCCCAGCGTCAGAAACAGCGTAATCACCAGGATCAGGCTGAAGAGGCGGGTTGGTCGTGCGGTGCGGCGGGTGTAGGCAACCAGGCCCAATCCGCCGAGGAGTGGCAGTAGCAGAATCAGGGCGAGCAGCGGATATCCGGCGGGAACTACCGCTGTGCTGATGCCGGAGATATACCCCAGGATAGCAAGCGGTACCAACCCGACCAGCCAGGCGCGCTGGAGGCGGTTTCGCAACGGTGTTGTTTCCGGCAGCAGATGAATGGT
>DAOTUI010000235.1:0-7453 GCA_034437035.1 Chloroflexaceae bacterium | reverse complement strand
TGTCCTGTTTGCGGGCTTCAGATCGATAGAGATCTCAATGCCGCGATAAATATACTGGCTGTGGGGCTACACAGCCTGGGTGTAAGTCCCGAGAAGCCCACATGCTTTAGCTGTGGGAGTAGTCACGATGAAAAGTAGTGTTATTCCCTGTCCTTTTCCGCCAAGCGCTTTCTGCGTCCTGAGCGTCCGCCGGGCGCGGGTTGCAGGCGGGGCCGCCATGCTGCGGTCAATCCGGCCATGTTCGCCCGACGGGACAGGGGAGCACACTGAATCATTGTTGTCTGGTGACGTGCGCGCCTGTTGAGCGGCATGTCACCAGTACTTGTGGCTATGTGTTCCTTCCACAACGTGTGCCGTGGACGTTCAAACCGAACGTTTGACCAGGTGGAAGCCGGATTCATCTGCGGCAGCGTAGTACGGTTTTCTCTTTTTCACGAAAAATTGGCTCGGAGAGCCAATTTTTCGTGAAAAAGATCGGGAGTCTTCCGCCCTGCCGGAGGCGATATCTCCTTCCAGGGGTAGAGGCGAACGATGTTTCGCCTCTACCCCTGGCGCATATTACGGTATGCGCGCTACATCGGCAGCGCGATTGTTCGGGTAGAAAATGTAGACCCGATCGCTGCCGGCGCGGTAGATGCCCCACGCGCCCCCCCGAAAGTATTGCGATTCGCCCCGATCAGCCTGTTCCGGCGCAGTGGCCCAGCCCAGCGTATTGCGGACATGCGCATTTTCGCGCCAGAGCTTCCCAAAGCCGCGGATCGGCGCAAACAGTCCTGCCGGGGGCGTTGCGCCGCCCCGCTCCGGATCGCCTTCCGTATGTAAATAATTGTACAACTGCGACCTGATTTCTTGCTAAAGCGGAAATATCATCGGGCTGACGCTCCGGTTGGATGGCGCTCAGAGCGTTGCCCGTAGCTGAGACCGGCTTTTACTCCGATTCAATATGTTCAGTATTGACTGAACATACCGAACAAAATATAATATGTATGAGATGACATGTATGACAGGGTTGCAACCGGATGACTTTGTTATCATAGCCACAGAGCACACCGAGGACGCAGAGATAATACACAGGAACGTGCCGTCATTGCGCCCGTTGCGCTCATTCTCGTTAATTGCCGTTTTGATGGCAAATTGGTATCAATGTGTTGAGCGCGCGCGCATGCACGCTGTACCCTGTACCCTGTACCCTGTACCCTGTAACCTTGCCTGAAGCAGGAGTAGCGGATGAGGAACGGTCAACGCGAATCGGAACAGCAGCAGTTTATCGAAGCGGTCGGCCTGTCATTTGAGCAGGCCGGGTTGCCACGCATGGCCGGGCGCATTCTGGGCTGGTTGCTGATCTGCGACCCGCCGCACCAGTCGCCGGGCGAACTGGCCGAGGTACTCCAGGCCAGCAAGGGCTCGATCAGCAGCATGACCCGACTGCTGGAGCAGCTTGGCCTGATCGACCGGCTTAGTCTGCCGGGCGAACGGCGTGACTACTTTCGGATCAGGGGCGAGTCCTGGACAGCCCTGTTCAAACGGCGGATGGAGTTGGTTTCAACCTTTCGCCAACTGGCCGATCGGGGGCTGGCGTTGCTCAGTGAGCACACACCTGAACAGCGTCGGCGACTCGAGGAGATGCGCGATATGTACGCCTTCTTCGAATATGAAGTCCCCCGACTGCTGGAACGTTGGGAGCAGGAACGCCGATCTCAATCAGAATAGTCCCTGCTCCCGGAGGAGAAATCGATGCTGAAATGGCTCTTCCAACGCGATACACGCAAGATATCGCCGGATGGATCATATCGCCACGGGAACACGCAGTTGATCGAACTGCGCCACGTTGAGAAGATCTACGCCAGTGCCGCCGGTCAGTTCCGGGCGCTGAGGGATATAAATTTGCAGATCAATACGGGCGAATTCGTCGCCATTGTCGGTAAATCGGGGAGTGGGAAATCTACCCTGATCAATATGGTGACCGGGGTTGATCGCCCCACCTCCGGGGAGGTCTTTGTGGGCGATACCGCTGTCCACACCCTGAATGAAGACCAGATGGCACGCTGGCGGGGGCGTACCATCGGAGTGGTCTACCAGTTCTTCCAACTGATGCCCTCGCTGACAGTGGTGGAGAATGTGATGCTGCCGATGGACTTTTGCCATACCTACCCGGCCCACACCTTCTACCGCCGGTCAATGGAGATCCTGGAACAGGTTGATCTGGCCGATCAGGCGCACAAGTTTCCCTCGGCGATTTCGGGGGGGCAACAGCAGCGTGTGGCGATTGCCCGGGCGCTGGTTAACGACCCGGCGATTATTATGGCCGATGAGCCGACGGGGAATCTCGACTCGCGCACGGCCGATGCTGTGTTCCAACTCTTTGAACGTCTGGTCGCCCAGGGCAAAACCCTGCTGCTGGTGACGCACGACCCGGACCTGGCCCGGCGCGCCTACCGCACCATTACCATTACTGATGGCGCAATTGTCGCGGACCAGACCCGGGTACGGGACGACTCGCCGCCAATTACTGCCGATGCGGATGGATCAGCGTCGGTAGCCGGGCAGGCCGGGGCGATAACGGAGGCCAACCATGCTGATTAGACCACGCTGGCGTAAGATGCTCCGCGATATGTGGGGCAACAAGACGCGTACCCTGCTGGTGGTGCTGTCGATTGCCATCGGCGTCTTCGCGGTGGGCATGATTGCGATATCACGGACGATCCTCGCCGAAGATTTGAGTGCCGGTTACGCCGCGACCAATCCCGCCGGCGCCCGCATTGCCGTCTCCAACCCGCAGATCGGCGGCAGCAGTGAAGGATTTGACGAAGATCTGGTCGAGGCCGTCCGCCGCATGGATGCGGTCGAAGCGGCGGAGGGACGGCGCAGCCTGGGGGTGCGCCTCCAGGTGGGGCCGGATCAGTGGCGTGACCTGCAGCTCTTTGCCATTCCCGACTATGAAGATATTCAGATTAATAAGATCCGGCCGGAGAGCGGCGCATGGCCGCCTCCCGAGAAGGAACTGTTGATCGAGCGTGCCGCGCTGGGGTTGACCAATGCCCAGGTGGGTGATCGCGTCCTGGTCAAGATGCCCGACGGCACCGAGCGGGAGATGCGCGTTGCCGGGTTGGTGCATGATCTCTCGCAGTTGCCCTCGTTCCTGGATGGCACGATCTATGGCTATGTGACATTTGACACGCTGGAGTGGCTGGGCGCGCCCCGCGACTTCAACGAGATGAATATCGTCGTTGCCGAGAACAAAGACAACAAGCAGTATGTTCAGTATGTTGCCAATGAAGTCAGCCACAAAATCGAGAAGAGCGGCCACAGCGTCCTGATGAAGATCGTCCCGGAGCCGGGCAAGCATCCGCTGAGTGATGTCATCCAGACAATCGTCCTGCTGCTGGGGGTGATCGGCATCTTCTCGCTGCTGTTGAGCGGTTTTCTGGTGATTAATACGATCTCGGCGTTGCTGTCGCAGCAGGTTCGCCAGATCGGTATTATGAAGGCCATCGGCGCACGCTCCGGGCAGGTGATGGAACTCTACTTCATTATGGTGGTTGTGTTTGGGCTGCTGGCGCTGTTTGTGGCAGTGCCGCTCGGAGCCGGGGGCGCTTACCTCTTCTCCGATTTTATGGCAACGCAGTTCAACTTCGACCTGAACAACTTTCACCTGCCGACGTCGGTGCTGCTGCTAATGATCCTGGTTGCGCTGCTGGTGCCGCTCCTGGCTGCGCTGCAACCGATCCTCTCCGGGACGCGCGTCACCGTCCGCGAAGCACTGAGCAACTATGGCCTGGGCCGCGGTCGGTTCGGCAAGAGCCTGCTCGATCGCCTCCTGGAGCGGGTACGCTTTCTGTCGCGCCCGACGCTGCTCTCGTTGCGCAATACCTTCCGGCGCAAGGGCCGGCTGGCGCTCACCCTGATGACGCTGACACTGGGCGGCGCGATTTTTATCAGCGTGTTTAGCGTGCGCGACTCGATGATGCTGTCACTCGATGATCTGTTGCAAACCTGGCAGTATGATATCCAGGTGACGCTGAGCCGCCCCGAACGGATAGAGCGCATCGAAGCCGAAGCGCGGCGTATTCCGGGCGTGGTGGATGCCCGGGGCGCCGGGTTGACCGCGACCCGGCGGGTGCGCGCCGATGATACCGAGAGTGAAGCGCTGTTTATGCTGGCCCCGCCGGTTGAGGCCGACTTGGTGAACCCGGTGGTCGTGCGGGGGCGCTGGCTACGCCCGGAAGACGACCGGGCGATTGTCGTCAGCAACACCTTCCTCCAGAGCGAACCCGATGTCGAGGTGGGCAGCAACCTTGTGTTGAAGATCGACGGGCGGGATACCACCTGGCGGGTGGTTGGCATTGTGCAGTTTCTCGTGCCCATGGCTTATGTGGACTACGACGACTATGCGCGCGCGACGCGGGAAGCCGGGCGCGCCACCAGTGTGTGGGTGGTCACCGAGCGGCATGATCTGGCGTTCCAGTCGGAGGTGGCGCAGCTTCTGGAACAGCATTTTGAGCGGCAGGGGCTGCGGATTAGCTCAATTGCCAAGATTGCCGAGGAAAAAGTCGAGGTTGAGGGCACCTTCAACATCATTATCTCGCTGCTGGTGGTGATGGCGATCCTGCTTGCCGTCGTCGGTGGCCTGGGACTGATGGGAACGATGAGTATTAACGTGCTTGAGCGTATCCGCGAGTTTGGCGTGATGCGCGCCATCGGTGCCTCAAACGGTGCGGTGTTGCAGGTGGTGATGGTTGAGGGTGTCCTGATCGGGATATTAAGCTGGCTGATCGGGGCCGCGCTGGCGATCCCGTTAAGCCAATTGGTCTGCTATGCGGTCGGAATGGCTTTCTGGCAGGCTCCGCTGACCTTTAGTTTCTCGCTGAGTGGCGTACTGATCTGGTTCGCGGTGGTGGTGAGTCTGTCCGCTGTCGCCGGCTTCTGGCCGGCCTGGAATGCGGCTCGCCTGACCGTGCGCGATGTGCTGGCGTATGAGTAGGGGTGTCAGGGGTTAGGGGTTAGGGGTTAGGGGTTAGGGGTTAGGGATTAACGGTTAGGGAGCGGGGTCGGCTGTGTGCCGGCCCTGATCGTTTTTCGGGTAGAAACAGACAGCCGGGCAGTTCATACCCGTTTGCCATCAAACCAGCAATCAACGGGAACGTGTGCAACCGGTGCAAGGACGGCACGGGCCCTTTCATCATCTCTGTGTCCTCTGTGAACGCTGTGGCGATGACAACAAATCCGTATCAAATGTTGAGGGCGCTTGACTTTCCAGGCTACTCCTGCTATGCTACCAAAAGTGAACATGTTCATTTCTGAAGTCCATGGGCAGAGCTGCACGACCCGGCTTACCCTGGGAAGAGTAGAAACGATGAGTTTAACTGCAATGAGCATAGCTGCGACCCGGTACGCTCTGAGCGCGCCGGAGATTTTCGCACAGGCGCGGATTGCCGCCGATCTAGAGGAGGTTGAGCAGGCGCTGCTGGAGCGCAGCGTGTCGCGTTCGGCGATTATTACGGCGGCCGGAAAGCACACCATTCAGGCAGGGGGCAAACGGTTACGCGCCGGGCTGGTTCTGCTCGCCGCCCGGCTTGGTCAGTATGCGTTGGAGCGGGTGATGCCGGCTGCCACAACCGCCGAGTTTATCCATACCGCTTCGCTCGTCCATGATGACCTGGTGGATCAGGCCGACCAGCGCCGTAACCGAATTACCGTTCACTCCCGCTGGGATAGCGATGTCGCGCTGATGGTGGGCGACTATCTCTTTGGCCGGGCTGCGGCCGAAATGGCCCGGGCGGACGATCCGCGCGTGATTACCTTTTTTACCGATACGGTGCAGACGATTGTCGAGGGTGAGTTAAACCCGGTCACCGATGTGGCTCCGCTGGAGACCGCGCTGGAGCAGTATCTCTTCAAGATCGGCTGCAAAACGGCCTCGTTATTTGCGGCTGCCTGCCAGTCCGGTATGGCGCTCGGTGGCGGGAGTGACGCCGATATTACCGCGCTGGAGCAGTATGGTTATGATCTCGGACTGGTGTTCCAGATCGTGGATGATGTGTTAGACTTTACCGGGAATGAGGCAACGCTGGGGAAACCCGCCGGGAATGATCTGCGGCAGGGCACGATTACGCTGCCGTTGATCTATGCCGTTGCCCATAGCAGTAGCCCGCTGCTGCATGATATCGTTAACCGACCAAACCTGTCGCATGCCGCGGTAGCCCAGGCGGTTGCCGAGGTTATCCGGTGTGGCGGGGTGGAACGCGCGTATGCCGATGCGGCAATGTATGCCCGGCGCGCCGTGGCCCGCCTGGATCGGTTTGCTCCCTCACCCGCGCGCCAGGCGCTGACCGATCTGGCGGCGTTTGCGCTGGAGCGTGAGAAGTAGGGGTTTTGTAGGTAGAGTCACACAGGTATGCATTCACCAGCCGGTTTAACACCCAAAGGCGAGCGCACGCGCGAACATATTCTCGATACGGCGCTGACGCTGTTTATTGAGAAGGGGTATCATACGACGACCATGCGCGATATCGCCGCCGGCGCGGAGTGCTCCATCGGGCTGACCTATCGCTATTTTGCGCGCAAGGAAGATCTGGTGCTGGCGCTCTATCGGCGGATGGCGCAGGATCTGGCAACCCAGGTCGAGATGCTGCCCACCGCGCCGCTGGCTAACCGCTTTGAACAGATTATGCGCTTTCGGATTGGGCAGATGCAGCCCTACCGCGAGCTCTTCCGGGCCATCCTGGGTGCGTCGATGTCGCCGGAGAATGAGTTGGGCGTGTTAGGCACGCAGACCGCCGATGTGCGCGCCCTGTCCGGGGATGCGTTTGTCGCGCTGGTGGCGGGCGCAACCGATGCCCCCCCGCAGGAGGCGCTACGCGATGTGGCGGTTGTGCTGTATGCGGCGCAACTGGGGATGCTGCTCTTCTGGATGTATGACGGCACACCCGGCCACCGCGCTACCGAACAACTGCTGGCGTTCGCCCGCGATATGCTGCGCCTGGGGCGGCGCTTACTCCGCCTGTCGCCGGTTGCCAATGCCTTTGCCCGGCTTGCGCGCACCATCGAGCCGGTGCTGGGGCCATGGGAGTAACTGGCGCTCGGCGTCACATTGTTTCCAAAAGACTAAAACCAAAAAGCGTACCGTACTGCCATAGGCGAAGTTCCTTGTATCGGGTGAAACGTCCGATTTGCATGGCAACCGCGTAATGCATAGTAAGAACAGGAGTTGTGCGGTCACTGACTCGGCAGTGCATTTCGCTTCCGGCAGGGCGCAAGATCCCATTCTTTTTTACACAGGACTTACGCAGTTCTCCACCTGGAGATATATTTCGCCTCCGGCAGAGCGGAACAGACCACCTTTTTCACGAAATTTTTGCACGTTGTGCAAAAATTTCGTGAAAAAGATCATAGCGTACCATGCTGCCGCAGGCGAATCGGGCCATTCATTTCAATCAAACGTCCGGTTTGCACG
>DAOTUI010000234.1:0-52961 GCA_034437035.1 Chloroflexaceae bacterium | reverse complement strand
AAGGAGTTCGTAAAAATCCCCCATTAGCCGGTCAAAAACGGCTACTTGGGAAACATCTCGCCCCACATGGCGATAAAAATTGCAGAAATGTTTTACACATTACGGAAACGTGTACACCAAAGTGGGGAGATTGCCTCAAATTTTGTCGATTTTTCAGGCTCAAGTGGGATGAAAATTCCATTTAGTACCCTAAAAAATAAGCGAACGGTAAGATTAAGCTTACTCCTTCCTCAATAGCTAGTAATTATAGAAAGAACAGAGAAACAAAGGACAAACATGTTGTTCGGTAGATACGTGCCAGGTGTACTTTGTTTTGTGTTTCTCTGTTTTGTGCTCTCTACACGTTGATGGTATGTTTCAGGGAAAACTATCCGCTACTTCTGCTGACATGTGTTAGTCTTTATAGTAACATTCCATGTGGTTATCGCCTGTAAATATAGCACCACTTACAGATGTCCACTTACAATGACTGAAGGTGTCGAACATATCGACGTGAGTAAAACTGGTTGATCCTACACCTTCACTTCTGTTCTGGTTGTTGTTACCAACAGTATAGACTACAGCCAGGCAAATACCACACCATGTATCGTTTCTTCCGCCCGCAATCACTGGTTCCTCATTACTGCCTTTGATATAATTTTGCTTTGTCTACCCTTGGAAATACAAGTGGTCGGCTGCTGAAACTATTGGAACGAGCGTAGATACAGCAAAAAGAACAAGAATTAGTATGATAATACGGCAGTGAGTATTACGTAGTAATGTGCGGTACATGATAACCTCCTATTTCTTCTTCCGGTGGTGATTTTGAGTATAACAGGTACCGTAAGTCATGTGAAGTTACTTCAGTAATATATTCAGAATATTCGCTTGTAAAAGTTTCCACGACCAGTTTTCTGCTGTCATCCTGAGCACGGCCAGGGTGATCCAACCCATTTGCCCAAGAGCCTTCACGATTTTCAAAATGGCTCAAGCAAGCGTTCTGGAGTAACCAACGTCATTTGAAGACAAGTTTTTTACGAAATGTTCATCTTGTGTCAGGTAGGGATGGTGCAAGCCCCAATAGTACAACATTGCTTCATGACGGTGGCACAGTTCAAGTTTGGAGAGAATAGCTGCTACTGTATTTTTGACACATTGGTGCGTTGTAAAAAGATTTGCGGCTATCTCCTTGTTTGTATACCCATCGGCGAGCAATCGTAGTACACGCCGTTCCGCTGACGTCAGAATAGCGTCTACTTGCATTGTAGAATACCGTTGCCCCGCAACTACATGGAGTAGGGCGGCTAACATAACATTGAAATCATTGTCTCCAGCGAGGAGACCATAGACATTTCTATCACAAATATCTTGCAGATACTCCGGGCAGGTACTGGCGGTTGCAACAATACAGCGTGCGGTGATGTCAAACTTATCCGGCATCTCCATTAGACGGAGTGCAAACCCATGGGGTGCATCGAGTATGATTAGAAGTTGTGCAGTTGGAGTATAGGTAAAACCAAGACGTGTAAGACTATCAACATAGAGTTGAGTAAGTGCAGAAAGACCACTTATAAAAGTAAAATGTACACCGTGGTGAAGTATGTCCGTTTCCCCTGGATTTAAGATAGTACTGTATCGTGAAGGTTTTGTGTCTAGGGACATATGCCTCTCCTTACTTCTAGTGGGCAATCACAGTCCCTCTATCCCCACGCTACAGTATATCACACTTCTGGCTTTACAACAACGATATCACTTGTCCCTGATAAAAGCGTGACAGTGCTAATAAATCACCCTGAAATATCAGCGTTTTCTGCATCTATATCACCTGTACAGTCTAGGGCCGCATTAATACATAGCTTCTACAAAACTGCATGCCTGCTACTCCCACATCTCTCCAGATTGACAGTCCCCTCATCTGACCGCTACAATAGCCGCATTCTCGGCAGAGCTTGATGTTATGGAGAGCGACGTATGAACAACAGGGCGCGGGCAGGGCGGATCGTCGGGGGAGCGCTGGCGGGTATGGTCGGGCTGGGAGCGCTGGCGGGCCTGGGTACGCTGGCGGCACTGCGCCATTCCCTGCCGCGCACATCAGGCACACTGCGCCTGCCCGGGTTGCATGCTCCGGTGGAGGTACGGCGCGACCGCTGGGGCATTCCCCATATCTATGCCGCAAACAATGATGACCTCTTTCTAGCTCTTGGCTATGTGCATGCCCAGGATCGCCTCTGGCAGATGGAACTTAACCGCCGCACGGCGCATGGGCAACTGGCGGAACTGTTTGGTCCGATTGCCCTGAGTTCCGACCGCTTTGTACGCGTGCTGGGGTTTAGCCGGATTACGCAGCGCGAGGTAGAATGCCTGGATGCGCCGACGTGCCAGGTTCTTACCGCCTATGTCCAGGGGATCAACGCCTTCCTGACGGCACCGGATAGCCGGCTGCCGCTGGAGTTTCGCCTGGTGCGCCACACGCCCCGCCCCTGGGAGATTGCCGATATCCTGGTGTGGGGTAAAGTCCTCGCTCTGACCCTGTCCGGCAACTGGACGAGCGAACTGCTGAATGCCCGGATTGTAGCGACCGTCGGTGCGGAGCGGGCGGGGGAACTGCTGCCGCGCTACCCGGACGATCATCCGATAACCGTTCCGGCCGGCATCAGTTTCAGCGAACATATCGGTGAAGAGGCGCTACGGGCGGCCGCTGCGGCTGCGCCTTTCTTGCACAACCCCGGATTGGCGCAGGGCAGCAACGCCTGGGCGGTTGGCGGCAGCCGCACGGCAACGGGGCAACCCCTGCTTGCCGGCGACCCGCATCTCAGCCTGACGCTGCCGTCGCTCTGGTACGAGGCGCACCTGGAGGGTGGTGACTATGCGGTCGCCGGGGTGACATTCCCCGGCGTGCCGGGTGTGCTGATCGGACATAATGCGGCAATCGCCTGGAGCATCACCAACAGCATGCTCGATGTGCAGGATCTCTACATTGAACGCTTCCACCCTGATGATCCGCTGCGCTATGCCTGGCAAGACGGTTGGGAGCAGGCCGAGCTGGTCCGGGAAGAAATCCTGGTCAAGGGGCAGCCGCAACCAGTAGTCGAGGAGGTGCGGATCACCCGTCACGGCCCGGTTATCTCGTCTATCGCGGCCCCGGATAGCCCTCTGCATCCTACGGAAGATCTGGCCCTGCGCTGGACCGCGCTTGCGCCAAGTCACATTTTGCAGGCAATTTTGCAGATCAATCAGGCACAGAACTGGGAGGCGTTTCGCGCTGCCCTGGCACTCTGGGATGCTCCGCCGCAGAATTTTGTGTATGCCGATATACATGGACACTACGGCTATGCGCTTGGGGGGAATGTGCCGTTGCGCGCGCAGGGTGATGGACGGCTACCCGTACCCGGCTGGGATGGAGCCTATGAGTGGACCGGCTATATTCCGGCAACGGAACTGCCCGCCGCCTATGATCCGCCGGAGGGATTTGTGCTCAATGCCAACAACCGGATTGCCGGCGTGAGCTATAGCTACCAGGCCGCGTTGCAGGGCGAGTGGCTAAACGGCTATCGGGCAACACGTATCCGCGAACTGCTGGAGGCAACGCCCCACCATGATCTCCAGAGTTTCGCCCGCATTCAGCAGGATCAGTTCAGTCTGCCGGGGCGTGAACTGGCCCGCCTGGTGGCCGATCTGCCACTCGATGATCCGCTGGAGCGGCAGGCACAGGCATTGCTGCATGCGTGGGAGGGCGAACTGACAGCGACGAGTGTTGGCGCGACGATCTACGCAACCCTGCGATACCATCTAGAACGGCATGCCTATGCGGATGTGCGCGAGTTGTTCAGCGCATCGACCGGCCTGGGGTTGTTCAGCACGCTGCCCGGCAATACCTACCTGGCGCGTACCCTGCCGGATATCCTTGCACGCATCAGCACGGCCGAGGGAGCCGAACGCCATGATGCCTGGCTGGGAGCCGGGCGCACCTGGAACGGCGTTCTGCGCGAATGCATGTCCATCACCGTCCGGGAACTGCGTCGGAGCATGGGAAAAACCCCGCGTACCTGGCAGTATGGACGGCAGCACCGGCTACTGCTGCGCCACGCGTTAGGAAATATTCCCGCGCTGGCACCGATCTTTAACCGGGGGCCCTGGCCGACCGGCGGCGATCTGGATACCATCTCGATGGGATTTGTGCCACGCGACGCGCCTGCTGTTCCCGCCTATACCGCGCCGTCGTACCGCCAGATCTGCGATCTTAGCAACTGGGACCGCAGTCTGGGCGTCTTATCCAGTGGACAGAGCGGACATCCGGGCAGCCGCCACTACAGCGATATGAGCCAATCGTGGCGCACCGGCGGCTACCATCCGCTGCTCTGGAGCCGTACACAGGTAGAACAGCATACAACGAGGATATTAACCCTGGAACCATCCCAGGAGCAGCCATGCGCAACTACTACCGACGCTGGCGGCGTATCGCCCTGATTCTGCTGGTCAGCGCCGTTGCCGGACCACCGGCCCTGGTCGCTTACGTCGCCGCAAGCACGAGTCCCCATCGCTATACCGATCCTGCCGAGGTGCCCGCCGAACCGGTGGCCCTGGTCTTTGGCGCGGGGGTGCGGCGGGACGGAACGCCCTCCCCGATGCTGGCGGACCGGGTGCAGACCGCCGTTCAGCTCTATCAGATGGGCCGCGTACGCAAAATCTTGATGACGGGTGATAACAGCCAGGTGGAGTATAACGAAGTGGCCGCCATGCAGCGGTATGCCGAAGACCGGGGCGTACCTGCCGGCGACATTACGCTCGACTATGCCGGATTTAGCACCTACGAAAGCTGCTACCGTGCCCGCGTCATTTTTGGCGTGGAGGAGGCAGTGCTGATTACGCAGCAGTTTCATCTGCCGCGTGCCGTCTATACCTGCCGGCACCTGGGCATTGATGCAGTTGGCCTGGGCACCCCGGACTGGGAAGCCTACTCTTCAAAAGTGGTAAGTTTCTACACCATGCGCGAGTTTCTAGCGACACTCAAGGCACTCTGGCAGGTACACATTACCCGCCCACTCCCGACATTCCTGGGGCCATACGAGGGAATTACCTGAAGTACACGCGTTACGCGGTGGTTCATCAAATCGGGCGTTTCACCCGGTGAATGGCAGAATCGCCTGCGGCAGCATGGTACTTTTTTATCTTTTTCACAAAAAAATTCACACAGTGAATTTTTTTGTGAAAAAGATCTGGCTTCTTCCGCCCTGCCGGAGGCGAAATGCTCTGCCGGGTCAGTGACCGCGTACTCGTGTGAATTACACGACTTACGCGGTGCGCGTGCAAACAGGCCGTTTGCTTCCAATAACGGTGTATTTCGCCTGCGGCAGCATGGTACTTTTGATCTTTTTCCACAAAAATGTTGCACGATGTGCAACATTTTTGTGGAAAAAGGATGGGTTCTTCCGCCCTGCCGGAGGCAAATCGGGCCGTTTGTCTAGGCAGATGCCTGGTTTGGAACCGACAGCGTAACTCCTGTGAATTGCACGAGGTACGCCGTCTCTTCCGCCGAAGCGGATATCGCCTCCAGCAGGTTTGAACGCCCGCCGTGTAACGTGGTGAATGAGCGCATGCAGATGAAGATTGGCAAAAGCCGTACCTGTGGGAACAACGGAGCAACTACAACAGGCACGGCCCTGCCCGGAAGGATATTTCGTAGTACACTTTTACAATAGTACACGACAAACAGTAGTATCAATAGTACATCTCTCTTACGTCCCGGTAGTCCCTACCTCACATTGTTCGTACGTCGATGTGTTCGTGCGTCAACCAAATGACGGAGCGATTAATCCGACTTAACGCCGATGCGGGATGCCCACTCCTGTGGTATGCTGGTGGCAGTCACGGTCAGCGCGGCATTCACCGTGATGGACTTCACCACGCTGCAATGTCCTTATGCCGTACCTCTCCCGTTTACGGCTGCCGGTCGGCAGCCGTATTTTTATGCTCCGACAGTATCTAGCTTCCAAAGGCCGTATTCCGTCGCTTACGCCACATTGTAGCATGCTCCACCCAGGAGAAACGTTCTGATCCGGTAACGCAACGGCAACAAAAAACCCCTCGCTTTTCCTTGCTCCTACCTTACGAATCGTGTACAATGCCTGCGGTCAATCGCGCCCTCTGGCGCGATATAACGTCGTAGGGTGTATGGCACAGGGTGTGAGCAAAAAGTTGCGGTCATCAGTAACCCGGCTTACAAACCTGTCCATCAACCGCACATGAGGTGCGATGTCAACGCTTGAAGTACCAACACCACCATCCACTACTACCGCCGAACCGCAGACCGGCCCAACCGTCCGCCTGGCCGAGCGCGCGCCACGCGGGACATTTCTCACCGTCGAGTCCGGGGCGTATCTTTTGCTCGGTATCATTTCCCTGCTGGCACACCTGTGGGGGTTAGGTGATCGCGCACTCCACCATGATGAAACGCTGCATGCATTCTATTCATGGCGAATTTATACCGGCCAGGGGTATGTTCATGACCCGCTGCTGCATGGTCCCTTCCTCTACTATTTTGGCGCGCTGATCTACTTTTTGTTTGGCGACAGTGACTTTACCGCGCGTCTGGGGGCAGCGCTGTTCGGGACGGTGCTTACGCTACTGCCGTTCCTGATCCGGCGCGAACTGGGGCGACCGGCGGCGCTGATGGCTGCGGTCTACCTGCTTATCTCACCTGCATTTCTCTATGTCGGGCGCTTTATCCGCCATGATATCTACTCGGTTGTCTTTGAAATGCTGGTGTTTGTGGCGATTGTGCGCTATGCCGGCACGCGCCAGGCCGTCTGGCTCTACCTGGGTGCGGCCGCGTTTGGCCTGATGCTGACCAACCAGGAGACCAGCTATCTCTTTCTGTTGCTGATCGGGACACCGCTGGTGCTGGTGCTGCTCTGGCGGGTGTACCGGCCCGGTGTGGCGATCCTGGGTGGGGTAGCCGTTGCGCTGGCGCTGCTGGTCTTTGTTCTGCCCGGCACGGCGGAGGTCGATGGGTCGCATACCGCGACGCGTGACCCGGAGACGGGGCGGATGGAGTATACTCCCGGCCCGCTGTTTGGCTGGTATCCGCTAGAAACATCAGATAATGCCTATGCTCTGCGGATCCGCAACCAGCCCGACAACAATGGTGGGCAGGGGCTCCCGGCAAATATCGGCAGTTATTTTGCTGATCTCTGGCTCTTCTTTGGGCATCCCGCAATCCTGACGGGAATTGCGCTGCTGCTGGGTAGTTCCGGCCTGCTGCTCTGGCTGATCTGGTGGCGCAAGGGTCCAGACGGTCAGACGGCATGGCAGCGGGCGCGCAGCGGCGATAGCACAACGGTGCTGGATACTTTTGCCGGCCTGACTGCTGACTGGCGCTGGCTGGTAGCGCTGGGGATCTTTTTCACGATCTATGCGCTGCTCTTCACGGCCTTCCTGACAAATATCCTGGGTGTTGTCACCGGCACCACCGGGTCGCTGCTCTACTGGCTGGCGCAGCATAATGTTGAGCGCGGGGGACAGCCACCTTATTACTATCTCGTTCTGTTAATTATCTATGAGCCGCTGTTACTATTCTGGACAACCATTGGTCTGATTCTGGTTGGGAAAGATCTGGTGCAGCGCAAAGGGCAGCAGATCTTCACGCCGCTCTTCCTGGCGTGGTGGGTACTCGGCGCATTTGGGATCTATTCCTGGGCCGGCGAGAAGATGCCCTGGTTGAGCATCCATGTGGCGCTGCCGATGGTGCTGCTGGGGGCCTGGGCCTGCGGGCGCGTGTTGCGCGGCGTCTGGAGGGCAACCGGCGGCGCAGCGACTGATGCGGAAGTGTCCGGTCATGCTACCCTTGAGGAGCGTTTCAACCGGATCACCCTCCCGCTCTTTATTAGCGTTTTCATCGCGGTTGCCGGGTTGGGGTTTGTGTTAATGACAACGTATGCCAATGCCGATACCGAGATTGCTATACCGGGCTGGATCATCCCGTCGATTGTGCTGGTGCTCTGGGGGTTGCTGGTTGCGGCAGCGGGTATGTACCGGAGCCGGCGCTGGTCGCTCAGTATGCTGGCGCTGTGCATTACGCTCCTGGGTAGTGTTTACACCATTCGCAATGCCTACCGCCTGTCGTACCTCAGCGGCGATACGCCCCGCGAGATGCTGATCTACACGCAAACGTCACCCGACGTGATGCATGTGGTGCGGCGGCTGGAAGAGGCATCGCGGCGCAGAGGCGGCGGCCTGGATATTCCCATTCTGTATGATAACGAAACGGTCTGGCAGTGGTATTTCCGCGATTTCACAAATGCGCGCCGGGTGGAACCACGCCTGACCGCTCCCCCGGGCGAAGAGATCCAGGCAGTGTTTATGTTGCAGGAAAATATCAGCCGCAATCCGGAGAACAGCGAGTATCTGCAAGATTTCCGGTTGCAGCAGTTACCGCTACGCTGGTGGTTCCCCGAAGGGGAGATATACAACCTGGGCGAGAGTGATCACTGGCGCACCGCTCCGCTCGACGAGGTTGCGCTGCTGGCGCAGGCATTACGCGCCCCGTTTGCCGATGAAACTGTTGTCAATTTGTGGGACTTTTTGATGTATCGGGATACAAATGCCCGCCTGGGTTCCACCGACTTCGTCCTCGCCGTGCGCCCGGTGCTGGCCGATCAGATTGGCCTGGGAACCGGAGCGGAGCTGAACAGTCGTCCGTAGTTTGCAGCCCGTAGTCTGTATCTCATGCCAGGCATTCACTATCTCGTATCAAGCTGAATTGAGTTGATATTTTGAGAATGCGACTGACTAAAAGGAACACTACAGCTATGCCTGGAATACCAGGTCATGCCAGTCGGAAATTATCAGGCTACAGGTCAGGTTACGGATTACGGATTACGGATTTCAGATTACGAATTACGCAATTAACGAGGCAGCTATGGCCGTAGAAACATTTCCGCGCTCACCGCAGCGCTCAGTTCTGGATCATGCATTTGACCTGTCGCGCGTCAACCTGGAGGTCGTGGCGTATCTGGTCGTGGTCTTTCTCAGTGTGATTGCTCACCTCTGGGGGTTGGGCAACATGGCAATGCATCACGATGAAGCAATTCACGCCTGGACAAGCTGGCGCTTTTATACCGGCAGCGGCGATTTCCTGTGTGCCAATGGTGGCCGGTCAGCGACCTACTGCTATGACCCGGTGTACCATGGACCGTCGCTGTATGTGTTTAGTCTCCTATCATACTTTCTGTTCGGGGATGGCGATTTCCAGGCGCGGTTGCCGATGGCACTGGCCGGGATTGGCATGGTTGCCTCCAGTTGGATGTTGCGGCCCTATCTGGGACGACGCGGCGCGCTGATTGCGGCGGTGCTGCTGGGCTTCTCGCCCTCGCTGCTCTACTTCACCCGCTTTGCGCGTCACGATGGGCTGATGGTGCTGTGGGAACTCTGGATGATAATCGGCATCTTCCGCTTTATCGATACCGGGCGCGCCCGGTATCTCTACTTGCTGGCGGCAAGCCTGGCGCTGGCTATTGCCACGCATGAACTCTATTACATTCTCTTCTTTATCTTTGGTATTTTCATGCTTGTGCGGCTCATCGTCGAACTCGGTTTCCAGAAACAGCTTGACCGGGGACTGCTCATCTTGATCGGTGTGGGAACGGTTATCGTTCTGCTGGGACGACAGGTGGATCTGGCGCTGCCCGTTGGTGAGGGGTTGCACCTGGGTGAGAAGGCTTTTCTGGTTGCGGCGGCGCTGCTGCTGGCCTGGCTCTCGATGCGCGTCTGGGATCCACGCCC
Organism: Chloroflexaceae bacterium; assembly: GCA_034437035.1. Classification (GTDB taxonomy): domain Bacteria; phylum Chloroflexota; class Chloroflexia; order Chloroflexales; family Chloroflexaceae; genus CAKZQX01. Next base: position 43,202 of record DAOTUI010000234.1, on the reverse strand, counting down.
GGTGGTCATTCCACGCTTCAAAGCGCTCTGGCAGGAAGATCGAGCGACGCTCTGGATTGCACTGGGTATTCTAGGTGGAATATACCTGGTGCTCTACACCACCTTTTTTGCTTACCCGCGTGGTGCGCTCGATGGGCTCTATGCCGGCCTAGCCTACTGGCTCGGCAGCCAGCACGATTTTGCCCGGGGCGATCAGCCCTGGTACTACTATCTGATGCAACTGCCGCTCTACGAGCCGTTAGGTGTGCTGACCGGCATTGGTGCGGCGATCTATCTCTTTGGCCGGCGGCGACCGCGCATGACTGGTGAGCCGGCAGCCGGCGATACGCCGCGCGTTACGAGCGAACCCGCCGCCAATAATGCTCCACAAATGAGCGATGGTGATCCTGCCGGGCCGCCGGATTCGGCTGACGGCGGCCGGCCGCAGAATGTCAAACCCTGGATGCGTGGTGATAGGATTGTGACAACCGTCACCGCGTCAGGTACGCCGCGGAGTGCGGCCGCCGCTCGGACCGAGCTACCCTACGCTGCCGTAACGCAGACGCTCTTTCCCATCTTGCTGGTCTTCTGGTACTTTAACTCAATTGTGCTCTTCTCCTGGGCCGGGGAAAAGATGCCCTGGCTGCTGGTGCATATGTCACTGCCGGGCAATCTGGTGGCAGCCTGGGTGCTGGGACGACTGGTGCGCAAGATCAAATGGCGGGAATTGCCGGATCAGCGCTGGGCGCTGCTGGTGCCACCGGCACTGCTGCTCCTCTTCACCTTCCTTGGTGTGGCGCTCTGGCGGTTTGATCCGCAGGCGGGCGGACTGGCGGGACAGAGTAGCGTCCTGCAGGGGATGGTGCCGCTGCTGCTGGCGGGTGGTCTGCTCTTTGCACTGCTGACCCTGGCGCAACGGCTGGGTCTGGGGATTGTTCTCAGCCTGAGTGGGTTAACCATTGCCGGCGTGCTCGGTCTGTATATGATACGCGCCACCTGGATGGCAGTCTACCGGCACCCGGATACGCCGATTGAACTGCTGGTCTACACCCAGACCGCGCCCGATGTTCCCCGTTATGTGGAAGATATCCGCGAAATTGCGATCAACCTGACCCGCAATCAGCGCTCGGACGAGGATGTGGCGGGTGGACTGACGATGCCGATTATTGTTGACAGTGGTAATGCGGAGGGCGAAGGCTCGCTGGCATGGCCGCTGCAGTGGTATCTGCGCGACTTCCAACGGCTGGTCTGGCGCAATGGCAGCGAGTTCCGAGATAATCCCAACCTCAACAGTCTCGAGGTCGAGATGCCGGACGGCTCAACCGGGTTAGCGCCGGTCGTGATGTTGAGCAAGCCGCACGTCACCCCAGAGGTGCGCGAGGTGCTGCGCGAGGCATATGTGCGGCCCTATGGCGAGGGCGGTGTCTTTAACTGGTGGTTCCCGGAGGGCGATAAATGTTCACCGCAGAGTGCCGGGTATAAGAAGTTCTACTTCAACTCATGGATGCGTAGCGAGGACTATACCCAACCCGGCCCCAAAGGGTGTGACCGCGATATCTCGGAGGAACTGCACGCGCCCTGGGGACCGCTAACCTGGCCGCTCAACCCGCAGAACCGTGAAACTCTGTGGAACTTTGTGCTCTACCGGGACTTGCCGTCGCCGCTGCAACCCGGCGCGCGCGAGATGGAAGTCTGGTTGCGCCAGGATCTGGTCAGCGGCGCTGATGAGGTTACTACAGCGACCGGCAGCAGCGTGAGCAGCGGCAACCTGCGCCTGCTGGCAAACCAGGTTATCGGTGGGCCGGAAGAGTTGTCCAGTCCGGTGGGACTGGCAACGGATCGCCGGGGAAATGTGTATGTGGCGGATACGTTAAACCATCGCATTCAGGTCTTTGATGTTGATGGTGAACTGATCCGCTCCATCGGCAGCCAGGGCAGTGGTGAAGATCAGTTTTACGAGCCGCGCGGCGTGACCGTTGACAGTGCCGGCAATATCTATGTTGCCGATACCTGGAATGCGCGCATTGTGAAGCTCAGTTCGACCGGCGAGTGGCTGGCGACCTGGGGCAGCGGTGATGAAACACTTGACGGTCGCCGCTTTACCGATACGGGCGGTACGGCTGAGGGCAACGCGGAAAACCCGTTGAGCTTCTACGGGCCGCGTGGGGTAGCGGTAGATGCGCAGGGCAATGTCTACATCGCCGATACCGGCAACAAGCGGGTTGTGGTCACGGACGACGAGGGCGAGTATCTCTACCAGTTCGGTTCTGCCGGGACTGAAGCCGGGCAGTTTAATGAGCCAACCGGCGTGGCGGTTGACCGCGCCGGCCGGATCTACGTTGCCGATACCTGGAATGGCCGGGTGCAGATCTTTCAGTCCGCCGACGATGAGCGGGAGATTGCGCTACCCATCGCCACCTGGGACGTCGGCGGCTGGCAGGCCAACACTTACGAAGACCCGTCCATTGCCGTCAGCCCGGATGGTGAGATCTATGTCAGCGTACCACTTCAGAATCGGGTGGTAGCCGCCAACCTGCGGGGTGAAGTCATTCTGCGCTGGGGTGGGCGCGGCGAAGATCTGGCGTCGCTCAACTCACCCAGCGGGGTTGCGGTTGGCCCCGGCGGACAGGTCTATGTGGCTGACCGCAACAGCAATCGGGTGCTGCGGTTTGCGCTACCGTCCCTCCTGCCGGAGACCGAGACCGAGGGCAACGAGTGATACAAAAAAGGTAGAGGGGCGAAAAGATGTTTCGCCCCTCTACCGTTATCTCGCATCGTCCTCCGCATCCGCCTGGCCCCAGCCGCCGCCGCCGGGTGAGGCAATCGTCAGGCGATCGCCGGGTTCCGCCCGAAAGCGCACTTTCCCCCGCAGTTCGGTTTCTTCATCGTTGTGCAGCAGGCGATTTACGCCGCGCGCACCCGCCGCCCCGCCCTGCAGACCATAGGGCGGGTAGCGCCGCCGCTCCGTCAACAGCGTGACATCCGTCGGTACTTCAAAGGTGATTTCGCGTTCCAACCCGTCCCCGCCGCGCTGCTTTCCCGCACCACCGGAGCCGCTCCGCAAGCGGTAGGCCGTAATGCGCATCGGGTAGGCAAACTCAAATGCTTCTATCGGCGTATTCAGGGTGTTGCTCATGTGCGTATGCATCCCGGATAACCCGGCGAGGCCGGGCCGCGCGCCCATACCACCGCCCATCGTCTCGTAGTAGGCGAAAGGCCGGCCCGTACGCGGATCGATCCCCCCTGCGGTGAGATTGTTCATCGTGCCCTGGCTGGCCGCCGGGATTACCTCCGGGAGTGCCTGTGCCAGCGCCCCCAGTACCACATCCGTAATGCGCTGCGAGGTTTCGACATTGCCCTGGGCCACGGCTGCCGGAGGGCGCGCATTCACGACCGTGCCTTCGGGCGCGATCACGGTGACGGGCCGGAAGGTGCCATGGTTCATCGGCGCATCGTCGGGCATCAGGCAGCGCACGACGTAGTAGACGGCGGACCGGGTGACGGCGGCAACGGTATTGACGTTGCCCTGCACCTGCGTCGCACTCCCGCTAAAATCGACCGTCAGATCGCTGCCGTCAACCGTCACCGTGACCGTGATTGTTACCGGCGTGTCACTGATGCCATCATCGTCAAGCTGATCGGTAAAGCTGTAGCGACCGTCAGGAATTGCGGCGATGGTCGCGCGGGTGATACGCTCGGTGTAGGCCAGCAGTTCGGCGCTGTGTGCTTCCACCAGCGTCTGTCCCCAGCGGTCAATTAACTCCTGCATGCGCCGGCCGGCCACGCGGTTGGTGGCAATCTGCGCCATCAGATCACCCCGCCGCTCTCCCGGCGTGCGCACGTTGCGCAGAATCAGGTTCAGCACGGCTTCGTCGGCCTCACCCCCGCGCCAGATCTTTGTTGGCGGGATAATCAGCCCCTCCTGGTAGAGTTCGGTCGCCATCGGCATCGAGCCCGGCGACATACCACCGACATCGGCATGATGCGCGCGGCCGGCGGCATACCCGACGAGCATCTGTTCACCTGCAACCTGCACATAGATCGGCGCGATCATGGTGATATCCGGCAGATGCGAGCCACCGAGGAAGGGATCATTCAGCACCACCACATCTCCCGGCGCGAGTTCGTCAAAGGCGTGTAGCGCGGCGGCGACCGAGTCGGGCATCGCGCCGAGATGCACCGGGATGTGGGCGGCCTGGGCCAGCAGTCGTCCCTGCGGATCAAACAGGGCGCAGGAGAAGTCGCGGCGCTCTTTGATATTGGGCGAGTAGCTGGTGCGCGTTAGAACGGCGCCCATCTCCTCGGCAATCGCAATCAGCGCGCTGCGAAAGATTTCCAGACTGACCGGATCAACCGTGGGTCGGTTTGCGTCAGACATCGTTCTGCTCCTTTGCAACTGGTTCGGCAATCAGGTTGCTGACCGCGTCGATCCACGCGTGCCAGCCCGGTGGGATCACCGTTGTGGTGTCATACTGAGTAATCACAGCCGGGCCGGTCAGGGTGACGCCCGGCACCAGCGTGTCGCGCGCATAGATCGGCGTGTCGTACGGCTCGGCCCCGGCAGGCCCGGCGAAGACGACTGGCTGCGTGCGCGTGGGCGTGGCGGTCGCGGTGGTATCCAGTTCGCGCCGCGCCAGTTCCGGACGCGTCGCCGCCGCGTGCGCCTTGAGTCGCACATTCACTACCTGGACCGGCTCGCCCGGACTGCTGTAACCAAAGCGCTGCGCATGCGCCGTGTGGAAATGCGCGACGGCTTCCACAACCGCAGCGGTGTAGGGAATCAGCAGTTCGTATGACTGCCCCTGGTAGCGTAGATCGAGAAAATGCTCAAGCGTAATCTGCTCGGGTGCGAAGCCCTCCTGTTCCAGATCAGCGCGGCCCTGTGAATCCAGATCGCCAAAGAGTGCCGTTACCTGATCCTGCGCTACGTCGGCAGGCAGCATCAAGGTATGCACATAATCTTTGAGGATATCGGCAGCCAGCATACCCAGGGCCGAGAGCACCCCCGGCGTCGTTGGGATGAGCACGCGCGGCATGCTAAGGGCGGCCGCCAGTTCGCAGGCGTGCAGTGGTCCCGCGCCTCCAAAGGCAACCAGCGTACACTGCCGCTGATCGATGCCTCGCTCAACCGTAATTACGCGTACGGCCGCCTCCATGTCGGCAACAACAATGCGGATGATCCCCAGTGCGGTCTCCTCAACCGTTTTGTCCATCTGTGCAGCGATCTGTGCCACAACCTGCCGGGCGCGGTCGGCATCCAGTGCCATTGCGCCGCCGAGGAACGCCTCCGGCAGCAGCCGTCCCAGCACAACGTTCGCATCGGTAAGCGTCGCCGCGTTGCCACCGCTGCCATAGGCCGCCGGTCCCGGATCAGCGCCGGCCGAGACCGGCCCGACACGCAGGGCGCCACCGGCATCAAACCAGGCAATACTGCCGCCACCAGCCCCCACCGTGTGAATATCAATCATGGGTAGCTTGGAGGGGTAGCCGCCGATCCGTCCTTCGGTGGTCTCCTTGAGGTCGCCATCGATCAGTGCCACGTCGGTTGAGGTGCCACCGATGTCCAGGCTAACGACTCGCTCAAACCCGGAGGCCCGGGCTACGAAAGCCGCACCAACCACCCCCGCCGCCGGCCCGGAGAGCAGCGTCCGCGCCGCCTCGCGCCGGGCCACCGCGCCGGAGATTGAGCCGCCGTTTGACTGCATGATGCGGAGCGCTGTTCCGTCGGGCAGGGCAGCCTCGAGTCGCTGCAGGTAGCGTTCGATCAGTGGCCCGACATAGGCATTCAGGACGACCGTGCTGGTGCGCTCGTACTCGCGGAACTCCGGCAGCACCTCGTACGAGGCCGAGACATAGACCCCGGTGCGGCGGGCTGCCGCCGCCACGCGGCGCTCATGCTCCGGGTTGACAAAGCTGAAGAGCAGGCAGATCGCAATCGCGGCAACCTCCGCTTCCTGGAGGGTTGCCAGGGCCGCCTCAAGCGAAGCATCATCAAGCGGGATCAGCACCGCGCCCTGCTCGGTGAGCCGCTCACGTACTTCAACCCGCAGCGCCTGGGGAACCAGCGGCGGCTCCCGCTGCACCCGCAGATCATAGAGTTTGGGGCGAATCTGGCGGCCAATTTCCAGCACATCCCGAAATCCCGCTGTGGTGATCAGCCCGGTACGCACGCCTTTATGCTCCAGCACCGCGTTCGTTGCCACGGTTGAGCCATGCACAACCATGGCATCCGGCTGCTCCAACACGCCCAGATCTTTTAACCCGGTCAGGATCGCCCGCGAGGGGTCATCCGGGGTCGAGAGTAGCTTGTGGACCCGCAGCGCGCCATCCTGAAAAACTACCAGATCGGTGAATGTTCCGCCAGTATCAACTCCAACAAGTAGTGGCATAGCTGTTTACTCTGTTTCAATCAAATGCCGGAAGTCCAATATTTTACAGGACTTATGCGATGAACGTTCAAACCGAACGTTTGATTAGATGGAAGCCGGTCTCGCCTGCGGCAGCGAGGTACTGTTTTATCTTTTTCACAAAAAGCTTGCATTTCGTGTGAATTTTTGTGAAAAAGATCGGAATCTTCCGCCCTGCCGGAGGCGCAATTCTCTTGCGGGTCAGGGACCGCGTAACTCCTATATTTTACACGAGTTACGCGGTGGGCATATACACCGGGCGTTTGATCAGACGAAGCGCCGATTCGCCTGCGGCAGCATTGTACTTTTTCTGTCTTTTTCACGAACATTTGGCTCGGAGAGCCAAATGTTCGTGAAAAAGAAATGGTCAGTTCCACCCTGCGGGAGGCGAATCCGGTGTTCGGTGCCGGCACCAGACCAGAACAAACCCCACCGCGTAAGTCCTGTAAAATACAGGACTTACGCGGTGGGCGTTCAAACGGACCGTTTGCTCGCGATAACGGCGTATTTCGCCTGCGGCAGCATCGTACTTTTTCTGTCTTTTTCCGAAAAATCCGGCTCGGAGAGCCGGATTTTTCGGAAAAAGACAGTCCCATTCCACCCTGCCGGAGGCGAATCGGGCCAGTTGTCCAGGCAGACGCCTGGGTTTGGAACCGACCGCGTAACTCCAACATTTTACAAAATATTCCTTAAAAGACCGGGTTGTTGCACTGAATCACCAGCAGGGTGACATCGTCGGCTACTTCGCTGCCGTTGGTATGGTTGCGCAATGCCTCCATCAGGTAGTGCAGTACCGCCCGGGCATCCTGGTCGAAGGGCGCGGCGGCCAGAACCTGTTCCACCCCGGCAAACCCCAGCAGCGTGCCGGTGGCATCTTGGGCCTCCGTAAAGCCGTCGGTCACAATCAGCAGCAGGTCACCGGGATGGAGAGTCGCCATCACCGACTGGTAGCGCGGCGTCAGCAGCGCCGTGCCGAGCGGGAGCCCCTGCATCTCCAGCCACTCCAGGCAACCATCGGCCCGCCGGAGCAGCAGCGGAATAGCGCCGGCACTCGCGGCCTGAAGCTGATACTCCTGCGTGCCGTTGACGTGCAGATGCAGGTAGCAGAGCGCCACATTCTGATAGTTCTGCGCAGTGTAGTGGCACAACAGCCGATCCAGCCGTTCCAGATGCTGCGTCGGGGCCATATCTTCCTGGCCGGCGAGCGTGGTCAACATCGTGCTGGTGACGGCCATAAGTAGTGCTGCGCCAATGCCCTTCCCGGAGACATCGCCAACCGCCGCCGCCAGGCTCTGCGCCGAGAGCGGTTCAAACATGTAGAGATCGCCACCAACATCGCTGGCCGGCAGCGTCAGCGCGGCGACTTCGAAGCTGCCGTGGCGCAGGTAATTCTCCGGCAGCAGGCTCTCCTGAATCGTTCGGGCGATGGTCAACTCATGGTGGAACCGTGCCTGGGTTGCCGTCTGTTCCAGGAGCCGCGCATTCTCAACCGCCACGGCAATCCGGTCGGTGAGGTCATCCAGAGCGGTAATCGAGCTGCGTTCATACCAGTCGCCGCTGATCTGCCGGCCCAGCGCATAGAGCCCGACCGGCCGCCCACCCGCGATCAGGGTAAAGGCCAGATGAAAGCCCGCCTCCCACAAAACGCGGGACCACTGGTCATCCAGCCGGGTGTAGGTACGCCGGCCCATCTGTCGATCCTGCCGTTGCGCATATGCCCAGTTCTGCAGAATCAATGGGCGATCCAGCGGCCAGTCAGGTGGTGGTGTTAACCGGATAATGCATGCGGCGGGCTGGTCTTCCTCTTCCGCGCGCACATTCACCAGATATTGTTGACCGAGTCCCGGTGGCACAAAATGCCCATCGGCCCATACCAGAACCTGTGCGCCACTGATCCCCAGTCGGTGCGGAATCTCCTGATTGAGCAGCGGCAGCAGCGTCTCCCAGCCCTCGACATTGCGCAGTTCGCGCTGGAGCAGTTCGACCTCATGGAGCAGCAGATGTCGCTCGTGATAGAAGATACGCTCAACCAGGTTGCGCGCGAGATGCAGCGCCGGGTTGAAGAGTGCCGCCAATGTTAGCGTCGTCATGAAGATAACAAAACTGTCGCTACTATCAAAATCAAACATCTGCGGAATCGCCTGGCTGACCAGCGCGGTGACAATAATGTACACCAGACTCAGCCCCAGCGTCAGCACCAGGTAGACCAGGGTGCGGCTCAAGACCGTATCTACATCCAGCAGGCGGTAGCGCAGAATTGCCATGGCAAAACTGAAGGGAATTGCCGGCATCGGCAGGTAGACCAGCGTCAGAAAGGGTACAACCGGCCCGGTTGCCAGGGCAGTCGGCAGTGCCCAGAGCAGCAGCCAGGGTACCAGACCGACAATGCCGCCCCAGACCAGCCAGCGGAACTGGGCGCGCACCAGCGGATCACGGGTTCGGTGGTAGGCCCGCACACCGAGGCCAATCCCCAGGAGGGCATGCAGCCCTGCCAGACCATTGACAATTGCGCCGCTGACGACCGCCGAGCGCCGCAGCAGGTCGCCCGGTGTCAGCACAAAGATCACTGTCGCCAGCAGCATACTCCCGCCGTAGACTGCCAGGGGTAGCCGACGCGGATGCCAGAACCGCACCGGCTGCGGATATCCCAGAAAGAAGACCAGGAAGCCGCTGGTCAACCCGATACCAACGATCTGGAGCGGCACCAGCAGTGGCTCAAGCACCCAGGAGAGCGGCGGTGCGCCAACCAGCGGAATCGCGCACAACAGGTAGAGCGCCAGCCCCAGAAATGCCAGATACACCCCCTGCTCCGCCGGGCTATCTCGCCCCAGCACGCCGATCAGCGTCGCAACCACTAGCGCCGCCAACCCCAGCAGAATCGCGCTACTCCACCAGAGCAACGCCAGACCCGGCGGGGTACGCACGGCCGGCACAATAATGTTCGAGATAGTGTGACCATCCCGGACAACCGTAATGCGGTACCACTGCTCATGCTGAAATTTTACCAGGGCGGCCAGACCCGCGCGCTGCCATGCCTCCGGCGACTGTCCATTCAGTTCAACAACCCGGTCGCCCGGCTGCAGGCGGCTCTCCCGATACATAAACTCGCCGACAATCCGCGGATCGCTGCCGCCGGCAAAGGGGAGCGTGGGCGCATACCAGCGGTAGCCGTAGGCCGACACGCCCAGCAGCAACACCAGCATCGGCAGCACCAGGCGTGACCAGCGCAGACGGCGTACAGCAAATGAGTCCATGCGGTGATGACCTCGTACCGGAACCACAATCGCGGAGACATGGTGTGACATAGCTTTTGTTACGTAATTCCTTGCAGTGCCTCATGCGCTGATTGTAGCAGCAGCATCGGTTTCCGGCAATCTGCAATGTCAGGCTTTGGGCAAGTTTCGAGTATAATAAGCATGGCTATGAAGTATGAGCAGCTCAACCGCTATGATATTGCGCCCGACGACGAGCGCTACAGTGATGCCTGGCGGCGTGTGCTTGCCCGCCTGGGTGATTATACCGCTATCATTGTGCAGTCGCTGAATGTGCGGCCCAGTGCTGTCACCCTCCTGGCTCAGACCAGTAGCTATGTGCTGGTGCGCCTCAGCACCCCCAGCGAGCATGTCGTCCTGCGGATCGCGCCCGAAGGAGACCTGGGCGGCGAAATCTACTTTGGACGGATGTTGACGGCCCACCAGTTACCCACGGCGCGGATTGTTCACTATGATTTGACGGGGGCACTGGTACCGTTCAACTATATGCTGGAGAGTTACATCGGCGGTGTCAGCGCGCTGCAACTACACGAACCGCACTTTGTCCGGGATGTGGCGCGCCAGGTTGGGCGAACGCTACGGCGTATTCACCGGATCGGGGCGCATGGCTGGGGCCGGCCCAATGCGGCGGGCCGCTGGCCTACCCCCGACTGGCAAACCGTCCTGCGGCACCTGCATGCGACCTTTGTCCTGGAACCCGCCGATGCGCTGGTCTTCGCTGAAGCGGAACGGGCGGCGGTAACGGCGCTGCTGGAGCATCCCGATCTGAACTGTAGCAAACCCAACGTGATGCATGGCAATATCGGGCCACATACCGCACGCTGCACCACGGGCGAACATGTGCAACTCGAAGCCCTGTTTGACCCCGGCGCAACGGTCGGCGGCGATGGACTGCTTGATCTGGCGCTGGGCATGGACCCGGCCTACCCCGCTGAGTGGCGGACAGGTTTGCTGGAGGGATATGCGGCGGTAATGCCCCTTACCCCTATTGAACGCGAACGGCTACGGCTTTTTCAGATCCTGACCTGCTACTGGCACGCCTGCCGGCGCTATATGCTGGCCGAGCCGCACGAGTCGGCCCGCGATCAGGTGCTGGCGCTGCTCGAGGCGTAGGGGACAGGGGATTGAGGATTCTCTCAAGTGTAGACTTTTTCGCCAGAGCGTATTAGAATGCGGTTGGCGAGACCGACAGCGACCGCCGCTCCAGAAACCATTTCCCGCACCAGGACGGGTGGCGGACGCGCAGAAGCGCGTCCCTACCACAAAAAGCCTACACCTGAGAGGATTGGGGATTGGGGATTGGGAACGCGCTGTGGCGCGTCCACAGCCTGTCGTGATGCGGAAAACTTACCTCATACCGATGTATTGTCATAGCCACAGAGCACACCGAGGACGCAGAGATGATACACGGGAATGTGCCGCTGCTGTGTCCGTTGCGCCCGTTCCGGCTGATTGCTGGTTTGCCGGCACATTGATATCAGCCGATTGAAAGCGCATTCCGGCCGACGTCAGGACACCTGTTCAGCGATGTCCGGATTAAGAATTCAGCAGGTGATGAAGGAGTAGTACTATCGTTGCAGCAGGGCATTGGATATCATCCGCTGGTATAGTAATCCTCTATGTGTCGTCGTGCTGCCTGATGAACGTTGAGATGGTACCCCGGATATCATGACCACGGGAGACAGCCGTAGAGTGCATGCGCTGCACTGTTCTGCTGCCGCGCGCCATATCCATAGTATTTTCTCAAAGTTCATAATGCCTGGAGCGGGCAACCGCATTCTAGCCACTACTCCTACCTGTCATAACTACCTGCCTGACCCAGGTTCCTGATTTGTACAGCAGAAACGTGTTGATTGCGATACTGATTAAAATAAAAATTTTAACAATAAACATGACATCAACTTCTATGAGTGCAAGCGCCATTCTGAAGATAAATGTACATGGCATCCCAAGCAGGAAGGAGTATATCCACGCAGCTTCCATATCACCACCATCGAACACCAGAACAACAATCCACATTACTAAGATCAGTGAGATGTATATACCGGGAAAGATGTAACCTGGCGTTATCTTCATGCAGTACCTCCTCAACTGTTGCCTACCAACGAACTGGTAGAACTATTCTGCATCACCTGCCATATTAGCTTGCTGAACACAGTCACCTTCGGCTATTCCTTCTGCAACACAGTCTATATATACCGTCGTAGTTTGTTCAGCAGTTGCAAGTTCGTCTGCAAGATTGGCATCCTCGGTAATAACTGCGTGCAGTGCCTGAAAGAACCATTGCAATATTGGCGATTGCATATCAATTGTTGTATGTGCATGGATAGGGTTCGTGTTCTCAGCTAACAATGCCATATGGATCTGGAATAAGCGCTGATCCTCCATTGGTGCGCCCGGCGGGAGATCTATGGCTTGAGCCACTGATGAGCGTGCCGGCAGGACACCCGGCCATGCAATCATACTTGCGTCATTACTGAGAAATACGAGCCATTCCCAACATGCCTGCGGATACTCTGTCTGTGCTGAGATATGCAGACTCTGTATATATGTATCGCCAGGATGGAGCCCGGCATTGCCGACTGGTAATGGAGCAAGGGCTTCTGTGAAAGTTGGTTCAGTTCCATCCTCTGCCGCGCCAAACATCAGTGTCCCTGGGCCAAACCACATGCCGGCGCGACCATGACGCACGAGATCAAGCGCTGTTTCGCTGCCGCCACCGCTCTCGTTCACCAGTGTGTGGAGTGGTGGCATCACACCATACACGCGATCAAGATCGAGATACCAATCAATCGCAGCAATTACTGCCGGATCACGAAAATTTGGTTGAAGATTGTCGCCACTTCCACGCAGCACCTCACCCCCAAACTGTTGAATGAAAAATAAGAGATCGGGGATGGCTCCGCTGTAAGGTACATAGCCGTATTGCTGCGCATTACTTACCTCCGCTGTGAGTGCTTGCGCCGTAGCGAGGAAGTCGTCTGGTGCCCATTCTGCTGTTGGTTCACTCATACCATTTGCCGCGAACAAATCATACTGGTAGTGGAGTGCCCGCAGTTGCACGGTGTAGGGCAATCCGTACAGGTTCCCCGCCAATTGATACGGTGTGAGTAAGAGACTGGGATAATCGTTTATTGCAAGACGGTTTTCCGCACTGATCAACGGCTGAAGGTCAAGCAGCATCTCGGTTTCATCGGTTGGAAAAGTTCCAGTCCACATAAAACAATCACTCGTTTGCGCCAGACCATCAATTGAGCCTGCACTTCCAAATGTATTATTGCCTTCAAGCTTAATAAATACATTTGTTTGTTGTTCATTGAATGTTTTAATCCGTTGCCTCAGATTAATGTAGCTCCGACCGTAAACCGCAAAGGTGATTACGTCGCGTTCATCACTATTTATTGGTGGTTCAGATGTCGCAACAGCCAGAGGTTCGTCTGATAACTGGGGCGTTGGTGTCAAAAGTGTCTTAGCAATCTCTTCTTCGAGCTTTTCTTCTGCTTGAGCTACTAATTCCTGAGCATCAAGTTCAGGTTTGTCAAACAGATCATATGTAAGTGTACTCAATGTTGTAAGTGCCTGCGCATAACGCGGGCGATCAGCTTCGCCTATGGCATGTTCGACCGACCAACGCACAGCGGCAGCAGTTTCATCATCTAATTGCTCCCAGAAATTTGTTGCCTCAGCTACTGATTGACGTGCAGGTACAAGTAATGCGCCAGGATCAGTTACTGATGCTGTCTCAAATATGGCCGGTTGGCGTGACAGAAACTCGATCCATTGCCAGGAGGCATCTGGATACGCAGTACCTGTACTGACGACATAGCCTTCACCAACTGCTCCAAAGTAATGTTCGTCAGGTGGATAGGCTGTTTTACCTACAGTAAATGAACCCTCTTCCGGTAAGAGATCACCATCGTCGTCGCCTGGAGTAAAATAACCACTGCTCCACATGCCAAGCTGTCCGCTCTGATGAAGCTCGTAGATATTTATGGCCGGCTCAACATCAGGATTCAAATCCCTTGGAACTACCAATGCACCTGTTTCTTGTAAGCGACGAATGTACATGATCGTTTGAATAAGCGTTTCATGCTGAAATCTCACCTGCTCTGGCGGCATATCTGCGAGGTCAGTTCCTTCTTCCTCCAGTGCTGACTCCAGTAATGGTACTACACTACTAAGCGATGCCAGTAATCCGCCAACTATCACTGTGCCATCCTGCTTGCGGGCAAGTTGTTCAGCAGTGCCAAATAATTCTCGCCAACTCCAACCCAGTTCTGGCATTGGTACATCAAGTTGTTCAAACAAATCCTTGTTATAGCTAAGCAAATGGACAGCACGATAATTTGGCAAGGCCCAGAGATGCTGCGCAGTCATATATTGATCAAGCATATTGGGATAAAAATCGGCACGCTCGAATCCAGCATCCGCCGCCATCAAAGGCAGGAGATCAAGAATGAGATCATGCTCGCTCATCTCGGTCAGATTACCTGCCAGTGTAGTATCGGCATGGGATAGAATCCAACGCTGTTGCGCCAGACTCCCTGGCTGCGGATTTTGTGCCAATAGCTGGTCTATCAGCTCATCTTTGGAAACAATAACTACGCGTAGTTCAGAATATTCATCCATGAACTTTTTGGCAAATGTTTCGTAAATCTCACGATGGTGATCATGCACCGCAAATGAAATCGTGGTACGCCCATCTGCAGTTGTTGCTGATCCGGTTGGTAACTGGCATGACGTTGTTGATGTTAAGATAACAATGAAGCCTAACCATAGTTTAAGTAAATTAGTAAGTTTCATGTTGTCCTCTTTATTATATTCCCAAGAATGTTTAATATGCCGGGTTTTAACAACCTGGCATATTAAACATTCTTGCTTTCCGCAGAGAAAAGACTACGCTAAAATGATTACCCCATACTTATCTCGCTACCAGCTTCCAATTCGCACTGACCATGGATCAGAACCCCATGCATCAGTGTTACACAAGGATATCAGCTAAAAGCTGCAACAAGACCACAATTTTGCAACAGTTTGTCTACAGTTTTGTTAAGCGCAGGTTAAGAACATGTCCAATATTGCAATATTCATCTCTGCCCAGTGAAAAGCTGTGTTTTTCACCGTGACAAGTCAAGTCAGCATGGTATTAAAGCTGAAACCGGATAAAGTGGCTTCCGTGACTTCCGAACAAATATGACTTAAACGGGAGTAATGTTTAATCGAGTACTAGATATAAAGTAAGGAGGGTTGACACCCTGATTAACTACTGCTACTATAATTCAGTCTACACCTCCCGGCATCCGGTCGTGCCTCCAAAGAAGTGCAGGTGATGAGTAATTCTTCAATTCTGATTGTCGATGATGATCCCGCTATTCGTAGCGGTGTTTCCGCGTTACTAACTCAGTCAGGGTATCGTGTGGATAGTGTTGCAACGGGAAGTGAAGCGCTCAACTGGTGTGACCAACACCGGCTTCCCCACTTGATTGTACTTGATGTAATGCTACCTGGCATTGATGGGTACACCGTTTGTCAGCGAGTGCGGCAACTTCCTACCTATGTGCCGATTCTTATGCTCTCTGTACGCGATGAGGTGCATGATAAACTTATTGGTCTTGAACTAGGGGCTGATGATTATGTAACCAGGCCGTTTGTCCCGATTGAACTGGTTGCCCGTGTGAAGGCATTGTTACGTCTTGCACAGCATACTACGGTGATGCCTGCTTGTGAGGAAGAACCACTAGCTTGTGGTTCGTTAAAGGTGTGGCGGGCGCAGCATCGCGTGACAGTTGCTGGACGGGACATCCAGCTTTCACCTAAGGAGTGGCAAGTGCTTGTCGTGTTGATGGAGCATGTCGGGCAGGTTATTGGGCGGGAAACACTGCTCCGACGCGTATGGGGGGACGATATCAGTGGTGATACACGCGTCGTGGATGCGCAAGTTCAACGCCTGCGAGCCAAAATTAAGTCCTGTGATCCCGATTACCGCTGTATTCAAGCTGTGCGCGGATTCGGCTATCGTCTTGTCTGTCCGTAAGCGCTTCACGATTCCTGAGGTGCGCGACTTCCACACACCATAAAATAAGCCCGCCCTGTAATTACAGGGCGGGCAGGAAGATTGCGCGACCAGGCTGGTTTAATGAACAGCCTTGCTATTAAGCCTGGAGCTATCCCAACACCATCCGGTCCAGGATCATGGCCGCAAATAGCAGCGCCAGGTAGAGCAGCGAATATTTGTACATGCCCCAGATATGCTTCTGGCCGCCCTCGCGCCAGATATCCCAGGCGTAGCGCAGGAAGATCCCGCCAAATAGCAGCGCCAGCCCCAGGTAGATCAGTCCCATCGCCTGCAACGGTACCAGTAGCAGCGTGATCCCCACCATCAGCACCGAGTAGAGCAGGATCTGCCGGCGCGTCTCGGTCTCACCCGCGACAACCGGCAGCATCGGTACCCCGGCGCGGGCATAGTCCTTCTCCTTGACTAGCGCCAGTGCCCAGAAGTGCGGCGGCGTCCAGTAGAAGACAATCGCAAACAGCAGGACTGCCGGTAGCGTCAGCGTGCCCGTGACTGCCGCCCAGCCCACCAGCGGCGGAATGGAACCGGCGCCCCCGCCGATCACGATATTCTGCCAGGTGGTGCGCTTGAGCCAGCGTGTGTAGAAGAGGGAGTAGTAGACCGCGCCGATCATTGCCAGGACGGCCGCCGGCCAGGTGGTGAACACAGCCAGAACCGCAAATGCCGCCACGCAGAGCGCAATACCAAACCAGAAGGCATTGCGCCGCGAGATACGCCCGCTCGGTACGGGGCGGCGGCTGGTGCGTCCCATGTTGATATCAATATCCTGGTCAAAGGCACAGTTGATGGCCCCGGCACCCCCGGCCGCCAGGTAGCCCCCCAGCATCGTCCAGAAGACCAGCGCCGGCGAGGGCGTACCCGCCTCGGTGATGAACATTGCCGCTAGCGTGGTAAAGAGCAGCAGCATAATCACCTTGGGCTTGGTCAGGCTGAGGTAATCACTGATGAGTGAGGGTTGCTGATCCGTTTTCGCCACGGCACCAGGTGTCCCGACCGTCCCGACTGTCCCGACTGTCCCGCCGGCCGGCATGGTCACCAGGGCGGGGATGGGCCGGCGCAGTGCCAGTATGCTCAGCACCACCAGTGCGCTCCAGAGCGCTAGATGCAGCCCGGTCAACAGCGCGGGCATGGTGGTGGCTCCCACTGTACCGGCACCAGCGCGGGTCAGTAGCAGCCCCCCGGCCAGCAACACGGTCGTCAGCAGCAGCCGATCCTGTCGCCGGTTGCGCCAGGTTGTCCAGAAGACCCCCAGCATGAGCAACCCGACCAGCAGCAGCGTCCAGTGATGCCCGGTTTCCAGCATGGCTCCCAGGCCGCCCAACTGCGGTGCTGTGCTGCTGCGGGTACTGGTTTCGGCCAGGCCCACGCTGGTCAGCAGTAGCAGCCAGGTTGCCAGTGCGGTGCCAAACACCAGGCGGCGGTAGCGGCGCGCGCGCTGCATGGCGCGTCCGCCCCGGCGCAGGTGCGACCCATCGGTTGCGCTACTGTTTTCGACACTCAGGGCAATCGCTGGAATGATCAAAGCTGCCAGGATGCTGGTCGCCATCCCCAGGTGGAACATGCGCATCAACTCGGGCGAGTTAAACCAGACAATCACCGCGCCCAGTAGTATTTGCAGGAGCAGCAGTGCCGGCGCCACCAGCGGCGGACGCCGCACCCAGGGATCACGGTCTCGCCGCCGCCAGGCCACCAGACTGCCGGCGGCAATCAACAGCGTGACTACTAGCGTGAGCAGACGGTGGACATACTCGATCCAGGCATCCATGCGCCAGGGCGGCAGCAGTTGCCCCGAACAGAGCGGCCAGTCAGGGCAGGCCGCCGCCCCCCCGGAAAGGCTGACAACACCACCACTTACAATCAGGATAAATGTTGCAACAGCACTGGTCAGTAATAGACGGCGATAAGCAGATGTTTTCATATGACTACTTCCATCGTTTCATTACCGCAAGAACTTTCACTTGAAGTAAGGCGTTTATAATAACCGATAACAACTACCAATGACGGGCGTTTCTCAGGGAAGGGATTTTCCTGTAGGGACGCACGTCTGCGCGTCCTCAGCCCGCCCTGCGATGACTGGCCCACCGCCGGCATTCACCTACGATTGCGTAAAAGCCGACGCCTGAGAACCTGGCCTCTGGCCCTGTAACTTAGCCGTTCACCATCGCCTGAAACGTAAAGAACAGAATGACCGCCGTCATGAGGGCCGGGAGCAGCGTCCAGGCCAGATCTGTCGGCCAGGAGCGTTGCGTGTCCGAGGCGGTTGGGGTTGTGCCGTCGGCGCTGCGATGGCGAAACCGGACGGCGGTGTAGATCAGCAGCGCCTCGATCACCACAAAGATGACGACCACACTCCAGAAGATCGTCCAGTTTGCCACCTCTGCGATATCCAGGCCAGGGGCCGTCACCAGCGGTTGTGTATCCTGCGTCAATGTCAGTACGTAGTTCATTCCTCACTCTCTTTCGCTTGCGCCTTCTGGTCAACCGCGTTTGCCTCGTTTGATCGTCTGATCTCGTGGTGCCGTACATACACCGGGTAGCCCACCCCCAGCACCGTAGCAAACAGGAACCACTGGATCGCATAGCCAATGTGTGGGCCGGCGGTCAGTTCAAACTCCAACTGATCACGATAGGGCATGCCGGTCCAGGTCGGATCGGGGGCCTGCTGAATGTACACTGGCAAAAGTGAGTATGAAACCTGTTCGTCAATCTGGGGAATATTCACATTGTTCCAGGCCCGTAATTCTTCTCCCGGCGCGGGAAGCTGGTCGGGCACGCCGCCAAAGTCCGGCTCGCTGCGGGAGAGGCGAATCATCCCGTCAACCTCGACCACACCCGGTTCGTGATACTGGTCCCACTGCTCCGGCTCCGCATCTTGAGCCGGTATCCAGCCGCGATCAACCAGGACGGCCTGGTCGGTTCCGGTGATGACCAGCGGCGTCAGCAAGTGTACGCCGAACTCATTGCCCCAGACCTGGTTGCGGATTACCACTTCCTGTGAATGATCATACTCACCCCGGACCACCGCTGAACGATACTCCATACCGGGCAGATCGGTGGCGAGGGCATCGCCGGCCAATTCAATCGGCGGTTGCGCCAGTTGCGCCGAAACACGCGTGTTAAACGCCTGGCGCTGATCATGCCGGTCCAGTTGCCAGATGCCCAGCCGGATCATGACGCCAATTGCCACAAGTGCCAGCAACGTGGTTGGCAGCCAGAACCCGCTAAACATTCTAAGAAAAATTCGCAGTATCATAACATAACCTACTGTGTGTCATTTCCATTTGTCTTTTTGCCATTTGTCGATGGTGTGACGGTATGCTCTTCTCCAATGATTGGTCGTGTGCTATCGAGTTTGGGGGCCGGACGGACTGTTTTTGCCCTGCTCTTCGGCGCTGTTGTCACCGCCGGATCCGGTGTCTTCGGGCGTAGCGGGATCACCAGCGTGCTGTAGAGCGTGATCAGGCCAATGGTTGGCGGCGCAACAAACAGGAGCGCCAGGATGCGCGAGGTCAGCGATGCGCCGCGCGGACGTATATCCAGCCCCAGGTAGCGGCTCGGCTGGAACGAGCAGCCATACGAGTAGTTATTTACATTCTCCATCACCAGGCGGCCGGTGGTTCCAGGGGGCACCCAGACCGGGCCCAGTTGATGGTCGGTGGTATCCTCATTCTTGACCAGTAGCACATCGCCCTCGACAAAGACCATCTTCTCCGGAATGGATTCGACCGATTTGCCGGCTTCGACCTGTTCCGCCGTGCCGGCCGGGATGATCAGTTCGACGGTCTGCGGAGCCCGATCAGTGTCATCGCGCAACGCCTGGTATGCGCCCTCGCTGATCGCAATCGAGAGCATGATCCCGATAATCGCGGAGATGATCAGGCGGCGCACCAGTGGATGTGAAAAGTTCATTATGCTTCCTCCGCCAGGTGACGGATATCCTGGGCCATATCTTCGGTGGTTGCCCCGAAGGGGAAGGTCAGGCGCAGATTGCCCTGTGAATCCACAACATAAATACGCGAGGTATGGTCAACCAGATATCCGGCGGCGCTGCCCACTTCTTGCTTCTCATGGTAGACGCCGTAGCTCTCCCAGACATGCTCCAGTTCACGCATATCGCCGTGCAGCCCGCGAAATGTCGGATCGAAGGCTGTCATATATTGATCAAGGCGCTCGGGTGTGTCGCGCTCCGGGTCAACCGTGATAAAGACAAACTGCACCTGCTCGGCCTGATCGCCCAGCAGCATCTGCACCCGCTTGAAATCGGCCAGCGTGGTCGGGCAGACATCGGGGCAAGAGGTGTAGCCAAAGGCCATCACCACTACCTTGCCCTGCTGGGCGCTGAGGCGGAAATCCGCGCCATGCTGATCTTCCAGCACAAAATCTGTGGACGGCATGGGCGGATCAATCAGCGAACCGCGAAAGGTATAAGGTTGGGCCAGCAGTTGTATTCCCGCAATGACAAGCAGCAAAAGTGCCGGCAAACCCGCGCCGACCAGGAGAAATTTCGATTTCATCTGATACCTCTTCCGTATCACTATCAGCTATCGCATTGCTGTTGGTTATGTATACCCGATCCTGGCATGATTGTTGCAATACGAGATCAAGAATGTACACAATCCTTCAGAAAGCGGTTGTCGGTTCAATTATCCTAAGCGCAGATCATGATGTACGCCCGGAAACCTGTGCAATTGATCGACAGGATATTGCAAAGGGTTGTACAAAAAGCCTTGCGCCGGCTCTGTCTTTGTTATATAATTGATACCTCAATGGTATAACATCCCGGTGAAACAGTTGTCGATGCACACAGTTCTCACCGCAAAGAGACGGGCGGACAGAGTGCCGCATTGCAAGTTTGGGACCAGCGGTTGCGTCAGATAGCGCTGGTCCCTCCAAGGCTGTACCAGATCAGGGGTAACGCCCTGTTTGGTTTGTAGATTGGGTAGATTGGGGCGGGATAGAGTTTGCCACCTGTATCCTGCAAGAGCCTGTTAAGGAGGTAAGGTTATGACTACCGAGCTGAATCGAACGCATACCACAACGGCAACGCCGAACTGGTCCATTGGCCTGCGCAACCGGAATGCCGCGTTGGGCAAGTCGGAATTGATCGCCGGCCTGGAGGCGGGCCTGGGTGCCGGCTATGTCATGGGCATGGTTGCAATGGTTGTCTCCTGGATTCACGACTGGGGCCTGTGGGTACCCTTCAATGAAATTGCCGGAATCTTCAACATCCAGCTTGCGGCCGCCGGTACCGCGTTTACCCTGTCGGCGTTGATTGTCAGTGTTCTGATCCACTTTGGCCTCTCGCTTGCGTTTGGTCTCGGCTTTGCGGCGCTCTACAGCGGCCTGCTCAAGCTCAACTATGTTCCGGGACTGCCTACCTCTATTGGTCTGGCGTTCGGCCTGGTGACCTGGCTGCTGGCACGCTTTGTTGCGCTGCCAATCCTGGGCTCCGAACTGTATGCCGCGCCGGCTTTCTTGATCGCTCACCTGGTTTTCGGCGCAACGCTCGGCCTGCTCTATCCGCTCCTGCTGGCACGCTACCATCGGCGGCATCAGCGACGGCAGCAGCACCCCGCCCCGGCACATTAAGTCTTTTCGTTTGCCACCCGACGGATGCACGGTGTACCTGGTCATTCCGGCTCTCCTGGTTTGACCAGGTACATCGTACGAATGACGCACCTCCCGGGCTGGAAAGTGAGAAATATTTCCAATAGTAATGTGCGGTAGGGACGCGCTTCTGCGCCCGTGGTATCTGAGTAACGTCGTCGTTGGATGCCGCAGATCGTGATCAATGCCCCAGCGCCACCGGCGTACCCATCAGATAGAGCGCCGGGTAGAAGAAGATCCAGACCACATCGACAAAGTGCCAGTAGTTAGCGCAGGCCTCAACCATCCAGTGCCGCTCGACCGAGAAACGCCCCTTGATGCCGTTTAGCAGAACGATCAATAAAAAGATAATGCCGGTGATCACGTGAAAGGCGTGCATACCCGTCATCATAAAGAAGATCGACGCCATCGCGTTGGTGCCGGGCCCACCGATATGCTGAATCGCCTGCGGCCACTCAATCGCCACCACACCGACAAAGAAGCCCAGTCCGAGAATGATCGTCAGAATTGTACTGATGATAAAGCCCCGCTTATCGCCGTGGGCAATCAACGTTTCGGCCCGGTTCATAAAGAAGCTACTGAGCAGCAGCACCGCGGTGACAATCAACCCCAGTTCCTGGGAGAGTTCCGGGCGTTCGCCGCCCAGCAGATAAAACCGACTGAAGAAGAGCGCGCCAAACATAAACCCGTCGGAGATAATAAACAGCCACAGCCCGATCCGGGCCGTCCCGACCATATGATGGTATGCGGTATAATCATCGTGATGGGGTGCCAGGCCGTGCCCGTCGCCCACCGCAGTATGTGTCGCCATTTAGTGCCCCCCCTCGCTCGAAAAGACGCGCGATACATGCATAAAGTATTGAAGAACCACGACGGCTTTGATTAGCGCCAGCAGCAGCAGCAGCCAGCCCCAGGGAAGAAAAACACCGACGAAATATTCAATAAGCGTGAGCGCGGCCAGAATACCCAGGATTACCACACCCTGCCGTACCGCGGCTGATTTTTTCATGCGTGCATCATCCATATGTCTGTCTCCTGAATAGTTTGTCCTTTGTGGGCGGTGCGGGCGACGTTCCGTTTATCCAATTGATCCATCGCCCGCCGCAACTCAGTTCGTTAACCCAATCCCCGTTTAATCCCCCGGAGCCGGTTCCAGCGAGGGCGTCTGCGGTGGTGCCTCCTCGCGCTCTTCTTCCTCCGGTTCCTCCGGTGCGGAGGGATGCATATCTACATAGACCGAGCCGGGCAGTCCATAGTCGTAGGGTTCGCCGGTGACAACAAACGGCTCGTCATAGTTGTGCTGCGGCATGGGCGAAGGTACCTGCCACTCGGGTGAACGTGAGCGCCACAGGTTGCCCTCGGCAATCTCACCATGCCGTGCGCTGTAGATCATATTACCCAGGAAAACCAGCACCGATATCCCGATTAAAAATGCCGAGAGGGTGACAAAGAGATGGACATTATCGAAGCCTAACGCCGGATCATAGTCGGCGATGCGGCGGCGCATGCCCATCAGCCCGACCCAGAACATGCCGCCGGTCATAAACCAGAAGGCGGGGGTCATCAGCCAGAAGTGTAACCAACCCATCGTCTCATTCATCCGCCGCCCGGTGATCTTCGGGAACCAGTAGTAGATCGCCGCGAAGAAGGGGTAGACAAAGCCTCCAAACATAGTGTTATGGAAATGCCCAACGACAAAGTAGGAGTCGTGCAGATGCAGGTCGGTCGAAACCGTCCCATGGGGTGGCCCGGTCAGCCCACCAAACAGGAAGACCGTAATCGCTCCCAGGACAAACAGCATCGGCGTGGGGGTTTCGATCTTGCCGCCCCAGAGCGTGCCGACCCAGCTAAAGAACTTCACGCCGGTCGGGACGGCCACCAGTAGGGTGGAGTACATAAACGGCACCCGCAGATACTCCTCCATCCCCGACGTGAACATATGGTGCGCCCAGACCAGGAAGCCGACCAGGGCAATTGCAATCGAGGACATCGCAATCCAGCGGTAGCCAAACAGCGGCTTCCGGCAGAAGACCGGCAGCAGTTCACTGATAATCCCCAGTCCGGGTAGCACAAAGATGTAGACCGCCGGGTGCGAGTAGAACCAGAAGAGATGCTGGAACAGAATAACATTCCCGCCCGCATTCGGGTTGAAGAAGTCCATCCCGAAGAGCCGCTCAAACATCACCAACTGGAAGGAGAGACCGATCAACTGGGTTGCCGTCAGACCAATCAGCGAGGTGGCAAAGGCCGCCCAGACAAAAATCGGCATCCGGAAGAGCGTCATGCCGGTGGTGCGCATGCGCAGCGTGGTGGCAATAATATTCAGCGCTCCCAGAATCGACGATAGACCGATCACATAGACGCCCAGGAAGAACAACTGCACCCCCGGAAATGTGCGGGTGCTGAGGGGCGGATAGCCGGTCCAGCCGGTTTCAAAGCCCCCAAAGAGCAGACTGCCGGCAACCAGCAGTGAGCCGGGTACATTGATCCAGAAGGCAAAGGCATTGAGCCGCGGAAAGGCCATATCGGTCGCACCGATCAACATCGGCACCAGGTAGTTCATCATCGCCGCTACCCCGATCAGGATCGAGGCGATCATGACCATGCCATGCAGCCCGATCAGGGAGTTAAACAGATTAAACGAGATGAACTGCAGCCCCGATGTTGCCAGTTCCGTACGCATGGTCAGGGCAAACAACCCGGCCATCAGGAACAGGATCACACCCAGCACCCCGTACTGGATACCAATAACTTTGTGGTCATACGAAACCGCAAAATAGCGCCGCCAGCCGCGTGGGTCAGCGCCGTGGGGAATGTGCGGATCACCACCAAGCGAGATCTTGACCCAATCCGTGAGCGAGCCGACACCGGCCATAAAGCCAACCACACCAACCAACCCGCCGACAACCAGCAGCGGTTCATCGGTTGCCAGTCCCCCAATAACCGGGTCAAGGCCCATCATTACCCGGATAACCATCACGATGGACACGCCGATGACTGCTCCGATAATCTGACCTAGAAATCCCCGAAAAATAGCGAGGGTAATAATGTTGCTCATACTAACGTTCATACGCGATACTCCTTACGCGCCCCGAAGCGTGTTGATGCAAATGGTTTTTTTCTGTCTTCTGCCACTTTTCTATCTCCCACAGCTATTCCAGACTCTGAATATAGGCAATCAGATCACTGATCTGCTCCTCGGTCAGCATCCCCTCGTACGCCGGCATAGCGGGTGCGAAGCCCTGGACAATTTGTGCATTGGGATCAAGAATCGCCTGGCGCAGATACTCCTCATCGGCAGTAACGGTTGTTCCGTCTTCGAGCATTACCTCGTGTCCAAAGAGCCCCTGCCAGGTCGGCCCGACCAGTTGCGTGCCATCGGTTGAGTGGCAACTGATACAGCCCATACTGGTGGCCAGTTCCTCGCCACGCACCGCCGCGTCGCCGGTTTCCCCTTCTGCGCCACCCTGCTGGCCGGCAACCCAGGCGTCAAAATCGGCCGGTTCCATAACAACTACCGGGCTGTTCATGTAGGCATGCGCACCACCACAGAGTTCCGCACAGCGCACTGTGTACTCGCCGACTTCGGTTGGCGTAATCCGCAGATCGCGGACAAACTCTTCGCCGCCGGGAATCGCATCCTGCTTCACGCGGAATTCCGGCACCCAGAAGGAGTGGATTACGTCAATTGAGGAGAGGCGCAGCAACACCTGGCGATCTTTGGGCAGGTTAAGCGCGGGCGAGGTGATGCCATAGTCAGGATATTCAAAACTCCACGACCATTGAAAGGCGGTGACATTCACCACGAGCGCATCGGGATCGATCCGCTGTGTCTCGTCCAGAGACTGTGCTCCAATGAATGAGAAGTAGAGCACAATCACCAGCGGAATAATGGTCCAGAAGATTTCCAGCCCGGTATGCCCCTCAAAATGGTCACCTTCGCCGGTTTCACCCCCGCGGCGGCGAAAAACAATCAGGCTGTAGAGCATAAACACAACAATCAGCGCAAAGAGAAAGGAGATAATCCGGAAGTGCATCGAGAAGAGGTTATCAATCGAGACTGCCTGTGCGCTGGACTGTGGTGGGAGCAGGGGGAGGTTTTCGAGCAGATAGCTTACTCCCAGGGTGGTAATAATGATCAACACCGATACGATCAGAAAGTGTTTCAGGTATTTCATACAGAACCCCTCATTCCTGGTGGAAAAGCCGGACGATGATCAGATAATCAATTTGATCAGGAACAACAGATTGTGCAGAAAGATACAATCGCTCGCTGCACACGAGTTTTCCTTTTGCGAGGTATACCAGGGTAGTAGAAAAAACATTCCTACAGCTATCCCCTTCGCGCCTGCCGGCTGGAGTGCGATAAAGCGGAGCTTCTAGTAAGGGGTTTAGCCCACGACAGACTGCCGGGGCTGAACAGTATTGACTAAATGAAAATAGTGCGTTTCTTCACAAATTTCGTTGTGCGCGTAGTATATCACGGTCATTTAAAGCTGTCAACCAATAAAGCAGCATCCTGACGCAACAAAATGTGTACAAAAGCTTGACAGATTTGCGCAACTTTTGCAAAATTTCCGGTGCATGCGACTGCCTTCAATATACTTTAACGTGTGCCTATTTGTTTCACATGCAACAAAATCAGGGGAAAGGCGGTGTGGGTGTTCTATCACAGGCAAAAAGGAGCGTATGCAAATAACTGGGGAGCGGGTCAGTCGCGCCTATATGTACGCAAAATCTGTGCAACGGCCTGCCATTGCAGCCGGTATGGCTGGAAGGACGGACGCGCAGATGAGCTTTGAGCAATAACCCGCATATGCCATCCTGGAGTCCCGGCTGATGAACATTGAGAACATACTGCGGGTGTGGCGTGTGGCAGCAGTAGGGTGCATAGAATGCACCCTACTGCTTTGAGCAAATAACCCGGATATGCCATTCCTGGAATCCCGACTTCAGCCGGTGGGATGCCTGCCG
This sequence comes from Chloroflexaceae bacterium, assembly GCA_034437035.1. GTDB lineage: Bacteria > Chloroflexota > Chloroflexia > Chloroflexales > Chloroflexaceae > CAKZQX01. The sequence goes on along the minus strand of DAOTUI010000234.1, from coordinate 16,890 downwards.
GGGCTGAACGTGGAGTTAGATCACCCAGCAGGTGCGTGTCCTGGGGGACTGCTCCATCAGCGATGCAACTGGTGCGGCGAGAAAAACGGACGCGCAGAAGCGCGTCCCTACCGCAAGGACTCGGGGGTGACGCGGTTAACCATTGCGGTGGCCGCCTGCTCAAAGTAGGTGCGCATAACGCTGCGGGCCGGTTCCGCAATACCGACCTCGTCAATTGCTGCCAGCATATGCTCCAGCCAGGCATCACGCTCCTGCTGCCCGATGGGGAAGGGGTTATGGCGCATGCGCAACCGGGGATGCCCGCGCGACGCCCGGTAGCGCGGCGGCCCCCCAAAATACTGCGTCAAAAAGAGAAACTGATGCTCCTTGCCCGGCTCCATATCCTCCGGGAACATTGGCCGCAGCCGGGGATCATGCTCAACGCGCTCGTAGAAGCGCTCGACCAGTTGGCGGAAGATCGCATCGCCGCCCAGGTCTTCATAGATGTTGCGATTACTCATAGCTGCTGTTTTCTGATTGGTAGGCTTATGTATGCCATTGTACCATGGCTATCGTGATGTCCGGATTAAAATCTCAACGTTCATCAAACTGTGCTAAACTCCGTCCTTCGTCCTCCGTCCTTCGTCCTTCGTCCTTCATCCTCCGTCCTCCATTCTCCGTCCTTCGTGAACGAACCTACAATCGGTAATTCAGCTTTGCTGTACCACAAGTGCAAAAACTGCGTTTGTGAATAAGTCTGCAAAGAATAAACCTGCTGGAATGCCATGTTTGGTTGCTTTGTGAACAAAAGTACAGGGGTTTGTTAGATATGATCGCAGTAATACCATTAAAAATCGCGCTTGTGAATATGCTTGCAAAGAACAAACTGCACTGAATAGTGATCCCTGCGTTATGACGCTTTGGGAAACCTTTCCGTTTTGTTATGTATTTGATGGAACCTATTGACAATCCGTAAACAACGTGTTAAATTGAAATAGACCCGGACGGATATAATAAGAACGCTCACCGCAAACTACAAAAGAGCAACAAGTAGCGGAGAGCAAACCAGGCCAGGTGAACCATTCTGCAAGAGTTGTCGTTGCTCTTTCACCCGGAACGTGCAGTTTCATCCGTCCAATGGCCCGTCCTACTGCTGCTACAGTATCTTATCCCGGATAGTTATCCGTTATCCCGGTAGGAGATATCCGGCTATCGGGTAGCGATCCGGCATTCTCTATCTTTATCTACAACAAAATAGTCGTTTGATGGCCCTGTGTGTCCATATTTCTGCCGGATCACACCAGGGTAGGATCGCGGTGTGTCACAAACTGGTTGTGTGGGCCAGGTTGTGATGTCGGGAGGATTGGAGCGCCATTACCTAAGGAACTGAGGAGGTGCGGTATGGAAGCTGAAATGCGTCGGTTCGTCGAGTCGCTGGAGCGGCAGTTGACCCCGGAGGACATTGTCAATCTCGAAGCATGTATGGATTGCAAACTGTGCGGAGATGCCTGTGCCTGGTATCTGGGCACAAACGAAGAGAAACTGCATCCAACCTACAAAACCAACTTTGTCCGCGATATCTATAAGCGCTACATGACGATTGAGGGTAAGATTGCGGGAGCAATGGGGTTGCTCCCCACCCCAACGGTCGCCGATCTGCGGGAGCACATGGAGTATTTCTGGAAGTGTACCGCGTGTGGTCGCTGTACCCTGGCATGCCCGGCCGGGATCAGCACGCGCAGTCTGGTGCGGATGGCCCGCGCCGCGTACACTGATGCCGGTTTGAGCCGCGAGAATCCTACGCTGAACTCGATTATCGAAAACCTGGAGACCAAAATGCATAGTTTTGGCCTCTCCCGGGAGCAGATCCTGGCACGTTACAGCCTGTTCCTCTGCTCGCAGAATATCGAGATGGCCGTGGATATCGAAGGTGCCGACATCCTCTTTGTCTGTCCCTCGGCGGCGAATACCAAGATCCCCGACTATGCCACCAAGATTATGGCGATCATGAATGCGGCCGATGTAAACTATACCGTCTCCTCCCGCCTGCTGGAGACCGGCACCGAGGCCGACCATGTTATCGTGCATCACGAACTGGCACGGATGATCCTGGAGGCCTGGGAAGCCGAAGCCGAGCGGTTGGGCGTGCAACAGGTTATGGTGGCCGAGTGTGGTTGCGATACGCGGTCGCTCTTCTTTGAGGCCATGGAACTGCTGGGCCGGCCCTTCAAGTTCCCCGTCATTCTGTTTGACCCGATGATCCTCGAGTATATCAAGGATGGGCGGCTGCCGGTCGAGCGGGTGGACAGCAGTATCACCCTGCATGATCCCTGCCATTCCACCCGACTGGCGGGAATCGGCGATGCAATGCGCGAGCTGCTCAACTGCCTGACAACCAACTTTATCGAGATGACCCCCAATCGGGAGTATAACTACTGCTGCAACGGTGGTGCCGGGGGCATGCGGCTCCCTGAAAACACGCCGGTGCGCCGCCAGATCTCTACGATCAAGGCCAACCAGATCAAAAACTCGGGCGCGGACTATGTGACAACGCCCTGTGTAGTCTGTATGCTGACCCTCGATGACACCTGCCAGACCTACAACCTCGGCAAGAATAGTGAAGGCACGCGCGCGGCGACCATGTTGTTCGAGGTGCTCTACGAGGCGATGTACAAGGCACTGGAGCAGCGGGGCGAACTCGATCGGATGCGTACGCCGGTTGCTCTGCAGAATCGCAGCGCAGCCTACTTCCAGGAGCATAGCGCGGCAGGCAAGGTTGCGCAGTTGTTGCAACACGCGGAGGCCGGCGCAGTCCTGGCGTGGCTCGAGGCGGATGCGGTTGTTCAGCGCTTCTTCGTGGAGCATCCGGAAGGCGTCGCGCAGTTAGAGACCTTCAAGGCGCTGCATGCCCGCTCGCAGCAGGGCGAAGTATTGGAACTCTGCGAGCGGATTGTCGGTAGCGAAGTGGTCGATGCGTAATCGGTTGCCGGACTCTGATTATTCACTATATGTGGAAGGAGACTGTGATGGAAACCTTTCTGAATATATTCGCGCCGGTTGCGTTTACGATCTTCTTTATCGGAATAGGGTTGCGTTTGAGCCGCTGGGCCGTCGCCGCAGCCACGCCGCGCCGTGTCCGGGGCCCTAGTCAGGCATTCATTGGTGGTGCGCAGCCGAAGAGTCTACCGGCGGCGCTGAAGGCGGTCCTGATCGATCCGGTGACGCACTTCTATATGAAGGCTAACAAGACCTGGGGCCGCGGCTATATGCTCTACCATATGGCGATCATTACCGAGGTGACAGGCTACACGCTGGCGGCGTTTGTCCTGTTTGCGCGGATCATTGTCGGGCAGGGCGTGCCCGATGTGGCGCGGCATCTGGAACAAAGCCAGAACTATGCTCCGGCTAATCTGCTGGCGATTGTCTTTGGCAATGGCGAGTCGCTACAGGCGCAGTTCCTCTTTGGCGATTTCGCATCCCTCTTCATTGGCGTAACCTGGGTGGCGGTGATCTGTGCGGTGCTGGGCAACCTCCATCTGATGTACACGCTGCTGCGCGGGCGGCACACCGCCATCGTCGGCGATATTGACGAGGCCACCAAGGGCATTCGCGCGAAGGGTCGTCTCTCCTGGGATCGCCTGCTGGTGCGCGGGCTGATCTTCTGCATCATCTGGACGGAACTGCTGGCCCGGCTGCATCTGGTGCCCGGTATCGTGTTTGTTCACTCTGCGCTGGGGTTGACGCTCTTCACGCTGTTACCGTTTACCTACCTCTTCCACATCGTCTACAATGTCCTGGCGATCTTCTACGCGACCCGCCGCCGGATGGTGGGAACGGTGGCGTAGGAGTATAACGCCCCGCCGGTTAACACCGAACATAACCCCGGTTGAAAATCCCGGACCGCAAACGCGGCAGCCGTATGGCTGCCGCGTTTGCGTGTCTCTTGCCCACCGGACAGATAGGGCTACGTCAACATCCCAGACCATGCGCGTTGTGCCGTCGTCAGGCGGTTCCCCGATTCTTGGCCTGCTACTGACAGGAGTTACGCGGTGAATGTCCAAACGGGACGTTTGCTCCCGATAACGGCGTATTTCGCCGGCGGCAGCATGGTACTCTTTTTCGTTTTCACAAACCATTTGCACGAAGTGCAAATGGTTTGTGAAAACGAAAGAAATCTTCCGCCCTGCCGGAGGCAGAACAACCTTTCGGGTCAGTGACCGCGTAACTCGTGCTGCTGACTCCCGTCAGTAGCACGACGGGCACTAGCGCTGACGTTGACGTAGCCCTACCGGACAGAGCCCTGCTCCTGATCGTGTTTTGATAATATGCTATGATAGATGTAGAACGGCCTTTTGGAGTGCGGGAGCAGGGCTCCCGCGAATGAGGACGAGCCATGCTAACCCTTCCAGGCTATCACATCACAGAACAGATGTATGAAAGCACCAGTTCGCTGGTCTATCGCGCGCGCCGGGAAGCCGATGATCGTCCGGTGATCATCAAAGTTTTACAAGCAGCCTATCCCACGCCGCAGGAACTGATCCGCTACCGACAGGAATATGCGATAACCAGTAAACTCAAGTTAGCCGGCACGATCCAGGCATATAGTCTGGAACCCTACCAGCGTACCCTCGCTATCGTTTTTGAGGACTTCGGCGCTGAGTCGTTAATGATCTTACGCAATTCCGGCAAGTTTGTGCTGTGCGCCGAACAATTGGAAGTGTTTTTAAAGATTGGCATTCAAATTACCCGTATTTTAGGTGAGATCCACGAATCGCATTTTATTCATAAGGATATTAATCCGCACAATATTGTCCTGAACCCGACGACCGGACAGTTGAAAATTATTGATTTCGGTATTGCGACGCGCCTGCCCCACGAAAACCCCGTTATCAACAATCCGGGGGTGCTGGAAGGCACGCCGGCCTATATCTCACCGGAGCAAACCGGACGGATGAATCGCAGTCTCGACTACCGCACCGATTTCTATTCGTTGGGTGTCACCCTGTACGAACTGTTGACCGACAGCCTGCCGTTTGTGACGGATGATCCGCTGGAACTGGTGCATTGCCACATTGCCCGCCGGCCGGTTCCGCCGCGTGAGCGTAACCAGGATATTCCCCAACCGGTTTCTGCTATTATTATGAAACTGCTGGCAAAAAATGTCGAGGATCGCTACCAATCGGCGCATGGCATCAAAGCAGACCTGGCATACTGCCTGGACAATCTGGAGGATCTGCCGGACATCACCGACTTCACACCGGGCCAGGCAGACTTCTCCGGGCAGTTTCACCTGCCGCAAAAACTATATGGTCGGGAGCAGGAGATCCGGTCTCTACTGCAAGCCTTCGCACGCATAAGTTCCGGCGCAACCGAGCTGGTTCTGGTCACGGGGTACTCCGGCGTGGGGAAAACCGCGCTGGTGCAAGAAGTGCATAAACCGATGACCGAGAAACGCGGGAATTTTATTGCCGGCAAGTTTGATCAGTTTCAACGCGACATTCCCTACTATGCATTTAGCCGGGCGTTTCATCAGTTCTGTACCCACATCCTCACCGAGAGTGCCACAAACATCGCGTGCCGGCAAAAGAATATTCTGCAGGCGGTTGGCGACAATGGACAAATCCTGATCGACATTATCCCCAGCCTGAAACAGGTGATCGGCGCGCAACCCGCCGTCCCGCCCGCCGGGCCACAGGAGGCCGAGCATCGCCTGCATCGTACTTTCACCCGGTTTGTTCAGGCCATCAGTGGCGCACAGCATCCGCTGGTCATCTTTATTGATGATCTGCAGTGGGCCGATGCGGCATCGTTACGGCTGCTCAACCTCTTGCTGACCGATCCCGACATGCAGCATCTCCTGATCATTGGCTCATACCGCGACAACAAGGTACCGGCGGGCCATCCGTTGCGCCTGACGCTGACCGATATCGAAAAAGCCGCCGCCACGATCAGCCATATTCCGGTGCGCAACCTCAGTGAGGATGATGTCGCGGCCCTGGTTGCCGACAGTCTGAACCGTAGCCGGTCGTATAGCCAGTCCTTGAGCAGACTGGTGTATGCGAAGACGGCCGGCAATGCCTTCTTTGTCAACCAGTTTATCCAGTCCCTGGTTGATGATGATCTGCTGACCTTTACCCCGCCGGCGCGTGGTGGTGGGCAAAAGGGTCGCTGGACCTGGGATGTTGATGAGATCCGGGCCCGAGCTGTAACTGACAATGTGATCGATCTGCTGGCGGGAAAAATGAGCCGGCTCGCACCGGCCACCCAAAACATGCTGAAGTTAGCGGCGTGTGTGGGCAATAGCTTCGATTTGAAAACGCTGACCATTATTAGCGAACATCCTATCGTTGAGACGCTCAACCATCTGCTTGCCGGCGTTGCAGAAGGTCTGCTCATTCCGCTGGATGAGGACTACAAATCGCTGGTGATGCTGGAGGATAGTGTGCTATCTCCAGAACAGATGTCCGCAATGGATGACGCAACCGAAGGGGCTGTGTTCAAGTTTGCCCACGACCGTATTCAGCAGGCGGCCTACTCCCTGATAGAACCGGATCGCCGCAATGCAATTCATGCGCACATCGGGCGGTTGCTGCTGGCTAACACCCCACCGGAAGCGCTGCCGGAGGCGCTCTTCGATATTGTCAATCAACTGAATCACGGAACGGCGTTTGTCGATCAGTTGGCGGAGAAGCTCGAGTTGGCCCGGTTGAATCTGCTGGCCGGCAGACGGGCACAATCGGCCACGGCGTATGCCTCGGCGCTGCGGTACCTGCATGTCGGGATGAAACTCCTGCCTGCCGCTGCCTGGCAGACTGCATATGAACTCACGCTGGAACTTTACGTGACCGCCACAGAGACGGCCTTTCTGAATGGCGATTTTGCGCTGATGGAAGCGTATGCCGACGTCGTGATCCGCAACGCCCGCACCCTGCCGGATCAGGCGACCGTTGCGGAGAGCCGGATCCGCGCCTACTCCGTCCAGTCCCGCCAGGCGCAGGCCATCACGATTGCGTTGCAGTTCCTACAGCAACTAGGCCTGACCTTCCCCGAAGAGCCCACGCAGGCGGATATCGGGCAGGGTTTTGGGCAACTCCAATCCCGGCTGGCCCAGACAACGATCCCTAACCTGGTTGATCTGCCCGCCATGACCGACCCGACGCAACTGGCCGCGATGCGGATTATCACGGCGACAGCTCCGCCCGCCTACCAGTCTAACCAGAGCCTGCTCCTGCTTCTGATTTTCAAGCAGATCGAACTGTCGCTCAACTATGGCAACACCGGCGAGTCAATTACCGGTTATGCGACCTATGGCCTGATCCTGTGTGGAGTCTTTGATGATGTTGAAACCGGGTATCAATTTGGGCAACTGGCTCTGAATCTGGCGGACCGGCTCAATGATAAGGCAACCAGGTGTATAACCGTCCAACTGCACTATACTTTCATACACCACTGGAAACACCATGTTAGCGAGTCATTTCAACCACTGCTGGTGGCATATCAACATGGACTGGAAACCGGTGTGCTCCAGTATGCCGCCATCAGCGCTCATGTCTACACCTACTATGCCTATTTAATTGGGCGGGAACTGGGTTCGGTTGAGCAGGAACTGGCGGCCTTTGCCCAGGCGATTGCCCGGCTCAACCAGGCACCGACCCTGAACTGGCAAAAGGTCTTCCGGCAGGCTGCCCTGAATCTGTTGGGGCAGGCATCCGACCCGCGACAGTTGGTTGGTTCGGCGTTTGATGAAACCGTCAGTCTGTCCCAACTGGAGCAGGGCAACGATATCCTGGTGCTCTTCTTGATCTACTACAACAAACTGATGCTCTGCTACCTCTTCCAGGATTACTCCCAGGCACGGACTCATGCTGACCAGGCCGCGCGCTATATTCACGGAAATGTGGCGGTGTTTGGCGTGGCGATCTTCTATTTGTATGACTCGCTTACGCTGCTGGCGGCCTATCCCGACACGACGGAAGCGGAACAGCCCGCCATGCTTGAGCGGGTCGCCGCCAATCAGGCGAAAATGCAACACTGGGCAGAGCACGCCCCGATGAACTATCTGCACAAATGGTACCTGGTTGCGGCCGAGCAGGCGCGGGTGCTGAGGCAGGAGGCCGAGGCCGGGACTTTTTATGACCAGGCGATTGAACTGGCGAAGATGTACGAATACACCAATGAAGAGGCGCTGGCCTATGAACTGGCAGGGCAGTTTTACCTGGCACGCGGGCGTACCCGACTGGCCGCGTTTTACCTGCGTGATGCGCACTATGCCTATCAGCGCTGGGGTGCAGCGGCAAAAGTTCGGAATCTGGAGCAGCGGTTTGGCGCAATTCTGACGGACTCGTTGCAGCGCCCATCGCAGCGCCGGCCATCCCCCGCCGCAACTTCTACCCGCGACACAGCCCAGGCGCTCGATATTCAGACCATGCTCCGGGCCGCGCACACGCTGTCGAGTGAGATTGTCCTGCCCCGCTTGTTGGAGAAAATGATGCGCCTGGTCATTGAAAATGCCGGGGCGGAAAAAGGCTTCCTGTTGCTGCCCCGGGATGAGCATTGGTCTATTGTGGCGGAAGGCGCAGTGGAGCAGGCCGAGGTACGCGTGATGCAGTCCGTTCCGCCAATACCCGTAAGCGGTTGGCGTGAGCCGCCGCTGATTTCTGAGGCGATTGTCAACTATGTGCTGCACACGCAGGGGAGCCTGGTTGTGCATGATGCCCGGCGGGAAGAGAGATTCGCCCATGATACCTACATCGTCGCGCAGCAACCGAAATCGGTCTTGTGTATGCCCCTGCTGCATCAGGGCCGTCTTACGGGGCTGCTCTATTTGGAAAACAACCTGACGACGGGAGCTTTTACTGCTGAACGATTGGAAATGCTGCAGTTGCTCTCATCGCAGGCGGCCGTCTCGATTGAAAATGCTCGCCTCTACGCCGATGTACACAGCAGCGAGCAGAAGTATCGCGCAGTGTTTGAAGACTCCCACGATATGATTTTTATCAGCGCCACGGACGGCCGGATTACTGATGTCAACCCGGCCTGTGAAACACTGCTGGGGTATACGCGCCCGGAAGCCTTGCAACTCAATGTGCTGGCTGTCTACGCGCATCGCGCTGACCGGGCACAGTTGCTGGAAGTTCTTAACCGCTACGGTTCCGTGAAGGATTTTGCTGTCAAACTGCGGCGCAAAGATGGGGGCGTTATCGAGGCACTGGTGACGGCAACGGTGCGCCGGGCAGAAGATGAAGCGTTGCTGGGGTATCAGGGGATTGTGCGCGATATCACGGCCCAGAAAGCAGCCGAACAGGAACGTCTGCGAGCATTAGAACTACAAAAGGCCAAAGAAACCGCTGAAGCTGCGCATCAGGCGAAGAGTGCCTTTCTGGCGAGTATGAGCCACGAACTGCGCACGCCGCTCAGTGCCATCCTGGGGTTTGCCCAACTGACCCGGCGTAACCCGAACAACCCGGACAATACGCAGAAGTACCTGGATATTATCATTCAGAGCGGCGAACATCTGCATACCCTCTTTAACCAGGTGCTCGACCTGTCCAAAATCGAAGCCGGACGGATCGCTCTCGATAAGACCACCTTCGATCTAGTGGATATGCTGCATGATTTAGAAGATATGTTTGCCCTGAAAGCTGCGGAAAAAGGATTGCAATTTGTCGTTGACTATGATGCTGACCTTCCTCGGATGATTCAAGCAGATGAGGTCAAACTACGGCAGGTGCTGATGAATCTGTTGAGCAACGCCGTGAAGTTTACCCAGGCTGGTACGGTAACGTTGAGCGTCTGCCGGCAGGACGCCGGCGGAACACTGCCGGTGGAGACAGACGAGCATCCCGCCTCCTGCCTCCTGCACATTGCTGTAATCGACACCGGCCCCGGCATTGTTCCCCACGAAATGGACACCCTGTTTGAAGCCTTTGCCCAGACTGAGAGCGGGCGGCGCGCAAAAGAGGGAACGGGACTGGGGTTATCGATTAGCCGTAGATTAGTGCAACTCATGGGTGGCGACATTCAGGTCGAGAGCATGCCGGATCAGGGCACAACCTTCGCCTTTCAGATTCAGGTCGAGGTTGCGCAAGAAACCACCATCACGTAGGGGCGCAGCATGCTGCGCCCCAATGACGCCCTTCCCTGCGTTGCTATGCGTGGCGGGGCATTAACACGGTGTAGTCAAAGTCCAGCACCACGGCGGGATTATACTTGCCGGCGGCATCCTGGTAGGGGAAGTCGTGGCAGGCGCGATCTTTCGTCGCCACGGTGCGTATCCGCAATGCGCCGATATCCGCGCGGCCGGGGAGTGCTAGCTTACCCAGCACCTCGGACCAGGCATAGATCGTATCGCCGGCAAAGGTAGGATTGGTGTGGCGGCCGGCATTGATTGCGGCCACATTGAGCGTATTCGCCAACCCGTTGAAAGAGAGCGCCCGCGCCAGGCTGATGATATGCCCGCCGTAGATAATCCGGCGACCAAAGCGCCCCTCCCTTTCCACATGCTGATTGAAATGCACCTTCGCCGTGTTGTGATAGAGGCGTGTCGCCAGCATATGCTCGGCCTCTTCAATCGTCATCCCATCAACATGATCGATCCGCTCACCCACCTCGTAGTCTTCCCATAAATAGGGACTGCCGGAACGGGTTGTGTCATAGCACTCGGCACACAGGCTGTGCGGAATAACCAGGTCGCGCACCTTGACTGCTTCAGGCAGGTCGGGTATGACGATCTCCGGTGCGGGCGCGTTCAGATTCTGCTTGCGCACCATCACCCAGCGCACATAATCAACCACTACCTCATCGCGCTGGTTGACGCCGACGGAACGCACATAGACGACACCATGTTTGCCGTCCTTGTTCTGCCGTAGCCCAATCACGGTTGAGGTGGTAGTCAGCGTGTCACCGGGGTAGACCGGCTGTCCAAAGCGCCCATTTGCATAGCCCAGATTTGCCACGGCGTTGAGGGAGATGTCGGGCACCGTTTTGCCAAAGACCATATGAAAGGCCAGCAGGCTATCAACCGGGGCGCGCGGCAGACCCAACCCGGCGGCAAACTGATCGGAGGAGTTGAGCACAAAGCGGGAGCCGAAGAGCGCGGTGTAGAGCGCCACATCCCCCTCGGTTACGGTGCGGGGTATCGCATGGATTAGCTCCTGTCCCAGGCGGAAGTCTTCAAAGTAGTTGCCCGGCTTCGTTTTTGCAAGCATCTCGACCTCCATACAACCCCCTTACTTACAGGCCGTACGCCTGCGCCAGTTCCGGATCTTTCCGGGCCACCAGTCGCGCCAGATCAACAATGACCTTCGCCTGTTTCCAGGTTGCGTCATCCTGCATTTTGCCGTCGATCATGGCGACACCCGTGCCGTCGGGCATGGCATCGAGGATGCGCTTCGCAAACAGCACCTCGTCCACATCCGGGCTAAACACGCGCTTGGCGATGGCAATCTGGTTGGGCGCGAGCGACCATGCCCCGGTGCAACCCATGAGGAAGGCATTGCGAAACTGCGCTTCACATGCCGCTTCGTCCTTGATATCGCCAAACGGCCCGTAGAAGGCGCGGATACCGTGCGAGACACAGGCATCAACCATTTTGGCGACAGTGTAGTGCCAGAGATCCTGCTGCGAGAAGGTGCGCTGCTCCTGACCCTCAATCGGGTCGGCCAGCACGCCGTAGAAGGGATGTCCCCCGCCGACGCGGGTGGTTTTCATGCCGCGCGAGGCGGCCAGGTCGGCCGGCCCCAGGCTCATGCCATGCATGCGCGGGCCGGCCCCGGCGATCTCCTCCACATTCTTGACGCCCTGGGCCGTCTCCAGCAGCGCGTGCAGCAGGATCGGCTTGCGTACCTCGTATTTTGCCTCAAGCAACGCCAGGTACTGGTCAACAAAGTGGATATCCCATACGCCCTCGACCTTGGGGATCATGATGACATCCAGCTTGTTCCCAACCGTTTTGACGATCTCGCTCATGTCCTCGAGAAACCAGGGGCTGTTCAGGGCGTTGACGCGAATCCAGAGCGCCGTATTGCCAAAGTCGGTTGCCTGCCCCACCTCGATAAAGCCGGCGCGCGCCGCTTCCTTGGCATCGGCGGGAATCGCATCCTCCAGGTTGCCGCACAGCACATCAACCTGCTTGATCGTATCGGGGATACGTGCGCGGATCTTCTCGATATGCGGCGGGAAGAAGTGGATCATCCGCTCCGGGCGGACCGGTAGTTCACGTAGCGGTGCCGGCGCGCCAATCGCCAGCGGCTTGTAGAAATGAACAGGTAGTTTCATGAATTTTTTACTCCTGGGTAAGGGTTAAGGGTTTACACAAGTTTTGAATGTTGAGTTTTAAGTTTTATGTGAACGCCGATGCGTCTGGCATTCAAAACTCAAAACTCAGAACTTACCCAAAACCTATGGCCCTGCAACTATGCCTTCATCGTGCAACTGACCGACTTCGCGTGAGGAGAGCCCCAGCACATCCAGCAGAATCTCATCGGTATGTTCGCCCAACTGGGGCGCAGGCCGGGCCGGAAGGCGCGCAACCTGGCTAAAGTCCATGGGCGTGGCCGGCATCAGATAGCTGCCGATCCCCGGTTGTTCCACCATGCTGAACATCGGGTTATCCGTGGAGCAGTCGGGATCGGTTTCGATTGCCTCGCGCACGGTGCGGTACGGTCCCCAGGTGACGCGCTGCTCCTCGAAGACGCGCTGCACCGCGGCCAGCGTACGCGCATGGAACCAGGGCTCCAGGATGTGGGCAAGCTCCCGGCGCACCCGGAAGCGGTTGCCCTCGTCTTTTAGATCGAGGCCCAGCCGCGCCCCCAGCGCGTTAAACTCCTCCGTCAGCCCGGTCGCCTTGCAGAGGCTCTTCCACTGGAGATCGGTCAGGCCCACAACCATCACCCGTTTGCCGTCCAGTGTCTCGAAATCGCGCCCAAATGCGCCGTAGAGATAGTTCCCCTGCTTAGGTCGGTCAGTGTCGTTGATCATCACCTCGCCGATCATGCCGAAGTTGCCGATCATCGCCAATCCAACATCTTTGAGCGCAATCTTCAACAGTTGGCCTTCCCCGGTGCGCCGGCGGTGCCGCTCGGCGGCGAGAATACCCAGGGCAACCATCTGGCCGGTGATCAGATCCCAGGCGGGCAGCACATGGTTCACCGGATCGGGCGAACTGGTCGGCCCGGTCATAAAAGGGATGCCCAGTTGTGGATTAACCGTATAGTCCACCTCGGAGCCACCATCGCGGCGGCCGGTCAGGTTGACCATAATTAGATCATCGCGGTGGGCGCGCAATGCCTCATAGGTTAACCAGCCGCGCATGGGGAAGTTGGTACTGAAGATGCCATTGTTTTCACCCGGTGCGCAGATCAGCCGGGTCAGCAACTCCTGCCCCTGGGGTTTGCGGAAGTCTACCGCAATCGAGCGCTTGCCCTTGTTGAGCCCCGCCCAGCAGAGGCTCTGCCCATTTTCCTCGGTCACGGGCCAGCGCCCATAGTCCAGACCGCCGCCGATCAGGTCAAAGCGGATCACATCTGCGCCGAGTTGGGCCAGGGTCATGCCACCGAGCGGTGCGGCCACAAACGCCGTGCCCTCGATGACCCGCAGGCCATGCAAAATTCCCTCCACACTCGCTCCTTCCGCTGAAGCTCTCAGCCATCAATTCACATCCGCCCGACCTCATACTAATTCGCCGTCAAACCAGCAATCAGCCGTAATCGGCACAACAGACGCAGGAGTGGCACATTCCCATTTATAACCTCTGCGTCCTCTGTGTCCTCTGTGGCTATGATAACAAATCGGTATCAGATGACATACTTGTTGTGCAAATCTTCGATCTCCGCATCATCCATGCCCAGCAGATCCCGCAAAACCTCATCCGTATGCTCGCCCAGTTTAGGCCCCAGATGTTTGATCCGGCCGGGGGTGGCCGACATATTGGGAATCGTTCGGGGCACGATGATGGTCTCACCACTGTCCGGATCATCAATGGCGACCAGATTGCGCCGTGCGTGGATCTGCCGCTCGCCAAAGATATCGGCGATATTATTCAGCGGCCCGGCGGGCGCTTCCGCTTCGTAGCAGCGCTTCAGCACCTCCTCGCGCGTCAGGGAGCCGCACCAGTCGCGCACAATCTCGTTGACATCCTGCCGATGCTCCAACCGGGCCTTCTGATCGCCATAGGTGCTGGAGGAGGCCAGTTCGGGGCGGCCCATCGCCTTTGCCAGTCGGTAGAAGAGCTTGTCGGTGGTGCAGGCAATTGCGACCCACTTACCGTCTTTGGTGGGGAAATGCCCGTAGGGACAGGCAAAGTCGTTGTGGGTCGGGCCATGCCGCTCGCGCACCAACCCATACATACTGTAGGCCGGGGCCAGTTCGTCGGTACAGCGGAAGACCGACTCGTAGAGCGCGGCGTCGATATACTGGCCGCAGCCGGTTTTCTCGCGGTGGCGTAGCGCCATCAGCACTCCCAGGCAGCCATACAGCCCGGTCATGTAGTCACCAATGGTGGTTGAGCCCGGCGTAACCGGAGTGCCTTTGGGCATCCCGGCCAGATAGACCATACCGCCGACGGCGTGGGCCACCCGCGCAAAGCCGGGCCGGTCTTTGTATGGCCCGGTCTGCCCGTAGCCGGTTACGCGCAGCATAATCAGCCGCGGATTAATTTCGCGTAGGACTTCCCATCCCAGCCCCCACTTTTCCAGCGTGCCGGGCCGGAAGTTCTCACACAACACATCTGATTGGACGATCAACTGCTTGAAGATCTCGACGCCCTCCGGCCGATGGAGATCGATGGTCACCGATTTCTTGTTGCGCGACTCGCTCATCCAGGTCAGCGTGTCGCCGCGTGCGGTGGGCGTCCCAAAGCGCCGGAGCGCGTCCCCGCCTACCGGATGCTCCACCTTGAGCACATCGGCTCCAAACTCCCCCAGGATAGCCGCGCAGTAGGGAGCCGCAATCACGGTGGCAACGTCAATGACACGGATGCCCTCCAGCGGTAGCCTGGTTTTGCTCTCTTGCGTCATGGTTTACCTCAAAACTATGTATCAGATAATCTTGTTCTGCCGGAGACGCTGGATCTCATCGGCAGAGATTTCCAGCAATTCGCGCATAACTTCGTAGGTGGCATTGCCCAAGGTCGGGCCAAGATTGGTGATCCGCCCCGGCGTCTCCGAAAGGGTCGGCACAACTCCCGGAATAACGATGTTGCCCAGCCCATCCTCCTGGACATGGGCTAGATTGCCGCGCGCCAGGAAATGTTCATCCTCGAAGATATCGGCGATACTATTCACTTTGCCGACCGGGACATTTTTACTCAGGCAGCGCTCTAACACCTCATCGCGCGTAACCGAGCCGACCCATTCGGTGACCATTTCATTGACCTGATCGCGGGCGGCCAATCGCTTGCGCTGCTCACCATAGAGCCCGGCAGACGCAAGTTCCGGGCGCTCCATCGCCTCCGACAGCCGCTCGAACATCTTATCGGTGGTGCAGGCGATGGCGACCCATTTGTCATCACTGGTGCGGAAGTGCCCATGTGGTACGGCGACAAAGCTACCGGAGCCTTCCCGCTCGCGGATTTTCCCAAAGAGGCCATAGGCGGCGGCGATCTCATCCAACTGCCGAAAGACGGCTTCGTAGATGGCAATATCAATCACCTGCCCCTCGCCCGTCTCGTCACGGTGGCGCAGAGCCAGCATAATGCCAATCGCGCCGTAGAGGCTCGCCATATAGTCGCCGAGGGGCGCGGTACTGGGGATCACGGGCGTTTCACCGGGGAAGCCGGCCAGATAGGAGAGGCCGCCGAAAGCGTGGGCAATATGGGCAATCCCGGAGCGGCGGCGGTAGGGGCCGGTCTGCCCATAGCCCGACACGCGGAGCATCACCAGCGAGGGATTAGCGGCACGCAGTTCATCCCAACCCAGGCCCCACTCCTCCATGATGCCCGGTCGGAAGTTTTCGATCAAAACATCGGATTTGGCAACGAGTTTCAGGAAAAGTTCGACTCCCTTTTCCTGGCGCAGGTCAATCGTAACCGATTTGCGGTTGCGTCCCTCGCTCAACCAGGCCAGGCTGGCATCGTGGCGCTTCGTCGGCGTCCCAAACTGCCGCATCGGATCACCTGCAATCGGATGTTCCACCTTGAACACCTCGGCCCCGAACTCGCCCAGGACGGAGGCGGCGTATGGGCCGGCCAGAAAGGTGCCCACGTCAATCACGCGCACCCCGCTCATGGGAAGTTGCTCGTGATCCGATGGTCGGTTGCGCCGCGATTGCGGCTCCTGATACCTGGTCTGCGCGCCTTCGTCGAAAGGTCTATCACTCGCTGTGTCGGTTGCGCTGCTCCCAGTTGCTGCGGTAGACATGTCGGGCATGTCTGGCTGCATGGCTTGCTCCGGCATTTCATCCGCGGGCAGTTCACCGGCGAGGCCGATAGCTTCCGCCTGCTGCCGCAGAAAATTCAGCAGTCGTATTTCGTCTTCCATGGTCCTCCTCCACTTCGACTTCATATTAGCCTGTCACGGGTAGCATAGTGCTGTACTGGTCTGGTTTGTATGGCCCTGGGAACCGCTACTTCCCCACCTTTTACGTTGCCACCAGACCAGTACCATCGTCGTGTTGTTCAAAAACGCGTGGGCCTTACCTGCCGGGTGCGTCCGAGATGGCAACCTGGGTAGCGCGAACGTTCTCGGCCGTACTGTCAGTTGTGTGCTGCGGGTGGGCCTGCTTGCCATGCTCCGCCGCATGCAGGATCTTCAGATTCAACGCGACAAAGCGCCATGCCTGGGCAATCTTACAGTTCATCCAGAAGCGGTCCCGATTCGTGATTTCCATAACTGCACCTCCTGTGGTTGGCTCTACTCCGGAATCAGTTTCCAGCCGATGTTTCCCTTGAACTTGTGGATAAACGTCGAGTGAAGC
>DAOTUI010000233.1:0-3592 GCA_034437035.1 Chloroflexaceae bacterium | reverse complement strand
CCGAACGCGCCAACCGCCATCGCTCAGGCGCGTTCGGCACCGCAACCTCGCAGTATAATCCCGGCCTGGAAGCCGGGTTGCTCCAGAATGGCTATTATGCCAATATTATCAATATCGGCGGTGTGCGAGGAATACAGCCCAGTCAGAGTGAGCCCACCCGCCATACCTGGGTACGCGACCTGGATTATGCTGCCCGTGGCTATAGCTATGTGCTGGGCGATATGTCGGTGGTGCGCGAGAATAGCGAACTCTTCCTGGCCGATGTCGAGCCAAACGGTATTGTGCCGGATGTGTATAATGCCCAGTCGGGCTATGGCTTGAATAAGGCATGGGACAGTATGCCCAATCTGATCAATGCTGTGTATGTCTATGTGGCCAAAACCGGGGACCGCGCATTCTACCGGGAAAATCGTCAGAAACTTCAGTGGGTTGGCGCGTGGATTGCTAATCTGGATACGAATAGTGATGGTCTGCCTGACCGCGATGTGTATCCCTACGGCTACTATAACTCGATTGAAAACAGTGTGCGGCACACCTACGCCCTGGCGAAGTTCTATGCGGCATACACGCAGTTAGCCGAGTTAGAGCGGAGTATTGGTGAAGATGGAGCGACCTGGGAGCAGCGTGCCATCGCGTTGCGGGAGACATTTCACCGTCCCTTTGACGCGGGCGGGTACTGGCGCGGCGACCTGGCCTGGCCCGTAAGCTGGCGTGACACGAGTCAGGAACCCGTACGCACCCTGGAAACGTTTGGTGTGTTTGAAGCCTTGCAGAGTGGACTGATTGCCCCGGAGGATGCCGGCTATCAGCCCTTGATGACCGCACTTGTCAATCGTCTGCCCGATCTCATAGTGGGACCGGCACCATTGCGCCTGACGCTCGATGGTTATCCACCTAGCTTGCTGCGTCCGGTTGTTCGGGAACCCTGGAAGGCCGATGCCGGCGCCCCCTGGATTGTCGGGCCGGCTGCACCGGCCTATGCCACAGCAGGCTACCCGGAACAAGCCGCCGAACTGCTGGCTGCCTACACCGAGGCCGCTGGTCCCGATGCGCTGGTCTGGCAACTGGTCGCCACTGATGGTTCGGGACGCGAGGGACGTGGGGGCGCATGGGGTAGCGCCGCCTGGTTTATGGCGGTCTATGGCGGGCACTATGGTCTGAAACTGACACCGGCTGCCCTGATTATAGAGCCGCATCCCTTTACCACGATCGCCGATGACGGCGTACAGAATTTGAGCTTCCAGGGAGCCACTGTCCAACTACATCTTGATCCGGCCAGTCAAACCTACCGCGTTCAAGTAGATCAGTTGACCAGCGTGATCCTGCGTCCGATGGGGAATGCCACGCAGATACGCGTGAATGATGAGCCGTTCGGTCCTGAAGCAGCGATTGTGCTCCAGCCGGGACTGGAGTATGTCGTCACATCAGAATCTTGAACAGCCGACAAGAAACACAATCTGCGATCCTGCCGGCATGGGCCGGGCGCTGGGTCCGGGTAGAACCCTGGACACCGGCACTGGCGCTGACCATCATGCTGGGGGTGACACTGGATATCACAGGCGCGCTGCATGTTTACGGCCTGGGCTTCCTGATGAGCCAGAAGCTGGCGGCGGGGACAGCGTTGCTGCTGGTAGGCATTGCGCTGGGATGGTTGCTCGTGGCAAAAAACGTGCAGCGAGTACCGGACACAAGGTACCAGACACCGGGCAGATACATCTTGCCAAGACTACTGGTTTTGCTGCTGTTAACGGCCTGGCTTGCAACAATGCGGAATTTTCTGGTATTTCTGGCACCTGACAGCAACCCATTATACTTTGCCCTGTTTGCTGCTGGAATCTTTATTCTGGGATTCGCACTGGTGCGACCGCTTCCGCCTGCGTGGCTACTGTTCAGCGCTGTCCTACTCGGCAGTCTTGCTCGGGTCGCCAGTTTTTCACATGTGCCAATCGATCCGGCACGAGATGATATGCTGCCGCTGGTTCAGCAGGCTCTCGACCAATTGCTGGCTGGGCAGACACCCTATACAATCTATCAGATGCCCTGGGATCTCCCTCTGACCTATCTTCCAGTTACCTGGCTGGCCTACCTACCCCCATATCTGCTCGGCCTGGATATTCGCCTGACAAATCTGCCGGCAGAACTGGGTATCGGTGCCACCATTGTCTGGCTTACGCTGCGGACGAGCAGCAACGGTAATGCTACACCAGACCATTCTGACCACTCTGTCTATGGGTATCTCCCTCTGCTGCTCTGGGCATGGTTTTTTCTTCAGCCGACGGCGCTGAACTGGTCACTCGCAACAACCGCGCCGGTCCAGTGGGCACTATTAAGCCTGACGCTGGCGCTGGTTATCGCCAACCGGCACCTGCCGGCGGCACTGACACTGGGCCTGGCAGGGGCCGCAACACCGCTGGCGGCGATCATTGTGCCCTTTGTGCTGCTGCACTGGCTGCGGACGTGCGGTTGGCGACACACACTCATCCTGGCGGGGCTTGCCGGATTGCTCGCTGCCCTCTTCATCCTGCCGTTTCTGCTCTGGTCGCCGGAGCATTTTCGGCTGGGTGTCTGGCGCTGGTTTAACGACAATGAGCTGTACCCCCAACTGCGCTGGGACATGGATCATACCTGGGCGCGGCAGGTGGGATTTAGCGGAATCTTCTGGCGGCATGGGTTTGTCGATCTGTTAAAACCACTCCAGACGGTGTTGTTGGCGAGTCTGGTCATCGTCTACTGGCGCTGGGGCGCAACAGCACGGCAACTTGCACCAATAATCGTGGCCGCCTTTCTCCTCTTTGTAGTTTTCAACCCGGTGCTCTGGCCCTACCTGTACACGCCCGCGCTGATTGTGGCGCTGCTGGCGCTGGTACCGATTGGCACGCAGATTATGCCATATTCCGGACGGCGTTCCCCAAAATGGGCAGAAGGGAGCGTTGATTTATGAGATATCGGGCGATCCTGGTTGGATGGATCATGCTACTCTGGGGGACAGCCTGTGGTACATCACCAACGCTGGAGGAACAGACCCTGGCATTTTCACGGGTTGTCGATCTCAGCCATCCGCTCTCGGCAGACATGCCACAGCCAATGGACACACCCCGCACCCGGCTTATGTTGCCCGGCATATCCGGAGCATCAGAGGAGTTGCAGCTAGATCTACGTAGTGCAACCTACCTCAGCCTGTTCACAACTGACGCGGGCGAACTTACCGTCGAGCAGATGTCACCGCGCGAGTTGATTATCCCGGCAATCGTGCTGGATGTACGTTCGCAGGCACAGGCCTCCCCAGACTATCGTTTGAGTGTCGCGGCAATACGCCGCTGGGAACGGCAGCATGGACGTATCCCGGCTGATTGTATGGTCCTTTTGCTGACAGGATGGGGCTACCACTGGGAACAACCGGCAGCCTATCTCAACCTGGATTCAGAGCAGATGCCCCAGGTGCCCGGCTTTGGTGCCGCCGCCATTGAGTTTTTGACTCAGCGGCGTCGGGTCAGCGGATTGGGACTTGATACACCCACCGTGGCCCACCCGCCGGCAGTACCATCTGCAGACATAGATCTGCTGCTCCTGGAGAATCTGACACAACTGGAGC
>DAOTUI010000232.1:0-11176 GCA_034437035.1 Chloroflexaceae bacterium | reverse complement strand
GCGAACGCGGCCCCACCCAATATCTTCACTGGTGAACCCACATCATCGTCACCTATCAGTTGTTCAGGTGCAGTCATCGTCTCAGGCAACAAAAAAACCAGGGTTTTTACCCCCTGGCGACGTCTCCAGGGAAAGTCCCTGGCGCGGTTCGCTTTGTTACACTAAAACTCAATTGGTAACTCTACTCACGTATGAGTGAGAGTTGCGATTGGATTGATTACGTCGTGTATAGTAGCACAGATGCGGAGCAATGTCAATACTTTTTGTTCGCCGATTTCACAGAATTTATACACATTCTGTGACTTCATCTGATGCTCCCGGTGCTGCCGGTTCAGCGGCAGTTACATCACGCGCGGTAGTATAGCACACCGGCGTACGTTGCGCAAGCGGCACGCGAAACGCCACTATTTGACACGCGTTACACGGTTGCGAACTCGGAAGGAAACTTTGCCTCCAGCAGGACGGAAAATGCCGATTCTTTTTCACAAAAAGTACCATGCTGCTGCCGACGAAGCCGGCTTTCGGGTCCGGCATGCGATTGGAACAGTCCGCACCGTGTAAGCGCATAAGTCGTGTATTTGACACACGTTACGCGGTCACTGACCCGAAAGCGTATTTCGCCTCCGGCAGGGCGGAAGATTCCATTCTTATTCACAGGAGTTACGCGGTCGGTTCCAAACCCAGGCGTCTGCCTGGACAACTGGCCCGCTTCGCCTCCGGCAGGGTGGAATGGGACAGTCTTTTCCGGAACATGTGGCTCGGAGAGCCACATGTTCCGGAAAAAGACAAAACAGTACCATGCTGCCGCAAGCGAATCAGGCTTCCATTGGGTAAAATGTCCGGTTTGCGTATCAACCGCGTAACTCGTGTTATTCATAAAAATTTTGCATTTTGTGCAAAATTTTTATGAATAAAGATAAAATAGAGTACCATGCTGCCGCAGGCGGTCTGTGTTTCATCTAGTGAAACGCTCAGTTTGATTGTCCACCGCGTAACGCGTATATTTGACAGGCTTATAGAGTCCTGCTATACTCCCGGACGCACTTCAAGTTTAGTAGGAATACTATCGTGATGTATACCTCTGTGAAGCAGGTCAAGCGCGCAAAGAAGCCGGACCCTATGTCTGGTTAGCGTCGCTTGTACGCCACAGGGTGTCAGGCCCGTCTCACCAGACATCTGGTGTGGCGGGTTTTTTATTCTCGTTATTGGGCAATGGAGCCACGCATACCTGGTTTCAGGTGCCCGGTCGTGTCTGGTGCGTGGATGATGGAGGAAAAGATGCAGCAAGATATACAGTGTGAATTGAAATGCCATTGTGAAAAACTCACCGTTACCTGGACGCCACGGCGCGTACGTCCGGAGTTGTTTGGTGCCTGTCAAGTGAGACGAGGTTGCACCCATGGATCTGCCTGAGCGCTTTAGTCTGGTTGAGACAACCCTGCGTGAGGGTGAGCAGTTTGCCACGGCCCACTTTACCAGTGAGCAACGCCTGAACATTGCCCGCGCGCTGGACGCTTTTGGCGTTGAGTATATCGAACTTACCTCCCCGGCGGCCTCCCCCCAGAGTGCCCGCGATCTGGCGACTATCGCCGGCCTTGGCCTGAAAGCGCGTGTGTTAACGCATATCCGCTGTCACCTCGATGATGCCCGTCTGGCGGTTGAACATGGGACTCATGGCGTCAATATGCTGTTTGCGACCTCGGAGCAACTCCGGCGTGCCAGTCATGGGCGGACCATCGAGGAGCTGATCAAGCATGCGCAGATGGTCATTAACTACGTCAAACAGTATGATGTTGAGATTCGTTTTTCCTGTGAAGATACCTTCCGTACGCCACTTGATGATCTGCTCAAGGTCTATCGCGCGATGGATGCGCTGGGCATTGAGCGGGTCGGACTGGCCGATACGGTTGGGATTGCCACGCCCCGCCAGGTGTACGATGTGGTGCGGGCGGTGCGCCAAGTAGTCAGTTGCGATATTGAGTTTCACGGACATGATGATGGTGGCTGTGCGATTGCAAATGCCTACAGTGCGCTGGAGGCAGGTGCAACCCATATCGATGTCTCGGTGCTGGGTATCGGTGAGCGGAATGGCATTGCGCCGCTGGGCGGTTTTATTGCTCGCCTGGCAACGCTGGATGAGCGGCTGGTAACGCGTTACAACCTGGAGTTGCTCTCCGACCTCGATCAGATGATCGCCGATTTTGTGGGTGTGCAGATTCCCTTCAATAATTATATTACCGGGGCGACGGCCTTTAGCCACAAGGCCGGGATGCATACCAAGGCGGTGCTGAACGATCCGCGCAGCTATGAGGTGCTTGATCCGGCCCGGTTTGGGCGCAAGCGTACCGTGGCCGTGGCCCACCGGTTGACGGGCTGGCATGCAGTGGCCGAGCGGGCGCGCGAACTGGGTATTGTGCTGAGTGAGGCGCAGGCGCGCGCGGCGGCATCCCGGCTCAAAGCCCTGGCCGACGAGCGGGTTCTTGATGCCGATGATGTCGATGAGTTGCTCTTTGAATATGCGGAATAATTGGGAGTGAACAAACCAATGGCACAGACACTTTCTGAGCAAATCCTCAGCCATGCGGCCGGTCATGCCGTGAGTGCTGGTGATGTTGTTACTGTGGGAGTTGACCTGGTGATGATGCACGACAGTTTGTCGCCAAGCATCATCAAGGTGTTGCATGAGGAGTTGGCCGCTGACCGCGTCTGGGATGCGGAGCGGGTGGCAGTCGTAATTGATCATGTTGCGCCCGCATCAAATATCCAGACAGCGGAGAAGCAGTCTGATCTGCGGCGCTGGGTGCGGACGCAGGGAATTACGAACCTGTTTGATGTGGGACGCGGTATTTCCCATCAGGTGCTGGTGGAGGAGGGGTTGGCCCGGCCCGGTATGGTGATTGTCGGCAGTGACAGCCACAGCACGGCGTATGGCTGTGTGGGCGCGTTTGGTACCGGTATGGGCACGACCGATATTGCGCTGGCGGCGGCAACCGGGCGCACCTGGATGCGCGTTCCCGAGACGGTACTGGTGCGAGCGACGGGCGCGTTTCGGCCGGGTGTGAGCGCCAAAGATCTGGGACTGCGGGCGGCGCGGATTCTGCGGGCCGATGGGGCAACCTATGCTGCGGTTGAGTGGCATGGCGTTGATTTCCTCAGCATTGGCGACCGGATGACGCTGGCGACCCTTTCGATTGAGGTCGGCGGCAAGGCCGGGCTGATTCCGCCAACGGGCAAAGCGGCGGCAAACCTGCCGGTTCCCGGCTGGCTGGGGGTGCAGGCGGGGGCCGGCTATGCGCGCAGTGTCGATATCGACCTGGAGCGGCTGGAACCGCAGATCAGCGCGCCGCACTATGTTGATAATGTCACCGATCTAAGCGAGTTGGGGCGGGTGGCGGTGGATGTGGTCTACCTGGGCACCTGTACGAACGGGCGCTATGAAGATATGGCGGCGGCGGCACAGATTCTCAAAGGGCGGCGGCTGGCACCCGGTATGCGCATGATGGTTGTCCCGGCCAGCAGCGAGGGGTTGCGCCAGGCCGCCGATGACGGCACGCTCAGCACCCTGATTGCTGCCGGCGCGACGGTAGGTACGCCGGGGTGTGGTGCGTGTATCGGGCGGCATATGGGTGTGCTTGCGCCGGATGAGGTCTGCCTATTTACGGGCAATCGTAACTTCCGGGGGCGGATGGGCAGTCCCCAGGCGAATATCTACCTGGCCTCGCCGGAGGTGGCGGCTGCGACGGCGCTGACGGGCTATATTACGCATCCGCAAGAGGTGATGTAGTTTTTGCGTAGTCCGAAGTCCGTAATCTATAATCTGTAGTTCGTGTTGCGTAATCCGTGGTTTGTGTTGTATATCATCTACTTTGTAGTGCAAAGCTACTTCGCAGTTGAAAGGGTTTTACACACTATCGGTGCGCAATAGGAGAGGAATCAATGGCTCGGATTTGGATATTTGGCAATGATGTGAATACTGATCAGATTGTGCCTGGCCGGTATGCGCCCTACATGCTGAAGAACGAAGCGGATCTGCGCAAGTATCCCTTCGTCGAGGCGCGCCCGGATTTTGCACCCAATGTGGAGCCGGGGGATCTGATTGTGGCCGGGCCGAATTTTGGCTGCGGCAGTTCGCGCGAGTATGCCCCCCAGGCGCTGAAGATGGTCGGGGTGGGGGCGATTATTGCGCCGCTGTTTGCGCGCATCTTCTTTCGCAATGCGCTGAACCTGGGTATTCCCTGCTTTACCGCCGATCTGACGAAAATCATTCGGGATGGGCAGCGGGTGGAGTTCAACGTGGAAGAAGGGCTGCTTCTGACTGAGGAGGGTGAGCGGATCGAACTGCCGGCCCCGCCGACATTTATGCGCGAGGTCTGGTCTGCCGGGGGCATTGTGCCCTTCTACCGGACGTATGGGCGCTTTCCGGGAGAAGCTTAGGGTTCGGGGGGCATAACCCCTGATCTACAATATCTTAATCCATGCAAGTATGTATTATTCCGGGTGACGGAATTGGTAGTGAGGTCATCGACGCGGCGCTGCAGGTGTTGCAGGCCGTGGCGGGTGAACTGCCGCTGGAAACGGCCACGGCGCAAGCCGGGTGGGGCACGTTTCAGGCGACGGGAACCGCGCTGCCCGAGGCAACGCTGGCTCTGGCGCGCTCGTCCGATGTTGTGTTGTTTGGCGCGGTGGCTTCGCCGAGTCACGCGGTCCTCGGCTACCACAGCCCGATTGTGGCGCTGCGGCGGGAGCTGAACCTCTATGCCAATATTCGTCCGACCAGATCAATCGATGGGATTGGAAGTATCCGGTCCCCGGCGGCTCCGGTTGATCTGGTGGTGGTGCGCGAGAATACCGAAGGGTTATACGCGGGTCGTGAGCGGCTGGAAGACGCCGGCGACACCGCTATTGCTGAACGGGTAGTCACCCGGCGGAGCAGCGAGCGGATCGTCCGTCACGCCTTTACCCTGGCCGAGCAGCGGCGTGCTGCCGGAACGACCGGCGGCAAAGTCACGGTGGTGCATAAGGCCAATGTGCTGCGTGTCACCGATGGCCTCTTCCGTGAGGTAGCGCTGGCGGTGGCTCAGGCCTACCCCGACATTGCCCTGGAGGAATTGCTGGTGGATACGGCGGCGATGCGGCTGGCGCAGTCGCCGGAGCGGTTTGATGTGCTAGTTACCACCAACATGTTTGGCGATATTCTCTCAGATGTGGCCTGTATTCACGGCGGTGGGCTGGGGTTGGCAAGCAGCGCTAACATCGGCGACCGGCAGGCGTTGTTTGAGCCGGTCCACGGAGCCGCGCCCGACATTGCCGGTCAGGGAGTCGCCAACCCGCTGGCGGCGATTGGTTGTATTGCCATGCTGCTGGAGTGGGCTACGCTTCAGCAGCCAGGTGGGACGAGCGGGGAAGCATATGCCGGCGCGGCGCGACGCGTGCGGGCGGCGGCAGCGGAGACACTACAACATGGCCCTCACCCGCCGGATCTGGGCGGCATGGCGACAACCGGCGAAGTGACCGCAGCGGTGATTAATCGGATGACTTCCAATATTGAAATATCCGCTATCTGATATCTAACGACACATAAGGAAGGTACTATAATGAATGTAACATGTACTGAATGCGGCGCGGAGTTTGCCATTCCCGACGACACCCTGGTTGGTGAAATTGTCACCTGCCCCGAGTGTGGCGTCGAGTTAGAAGTTGTCAATCTGGACCCGCCAACGGTGGCGCCGGCGCCGGAAGTCGAAGAAGACTGGGGGGAGTAGTATGCGTATCGCCGTTCTCTGTTCGCGTATTCGGGCTGAGGAGAAATTGCTCCTGGCCGAGTTGGAGCGTCGTGGTCAAGAATATACCCGGATCGATGATCGGGGACATGTCTTTGACATGCACGCTTATGATTACCCGTTTGATGTTGTGTTGGAGCGCGCTATTCAGCACAGCCGCGCGGTCTACATGCTCAAGATCTTTGAAGATGCAGGCATTCCAACGGTAAACTCGCATCGGGTTGCCATTACCTGCGGCGATAAGTTTCTAGTGTCACAGGCAATGATCCATGCCGGGATACCAACACCGCGCTGTAAGCTGGCTTTTACGCCGGAGAGTGCGCTGGAGGCGATTGAGCAACTGGGCTATCCGGTGGTGCTCAAGCCGGTGGTGGGCTCGTGGGGCCGCATGGTCAGCAAGATCAACGACCGGGATGCAGCCGAGGCGATACTGGAGCATCGCAGTGTGCTGGGCAATTATCAGCACTCGATTTTCTACATCCAGGAGTATATCGACAAGCCCGGGCGTGATATTCGCAGCTTTGTGATCGGCGATGAGTGTATCGCCGCGATCTATCGCACCAGTAATCACTGGATCACTAACACGGCGCGAGGCGGATTGGCGACCAACTGCCCGATCACGCCTGAAATGGCCGATATGAGCCTGCGGGCGGCGCAGGCCGTCGGCGGTGGGGTGGTCGCCATCGATATCCTGGAGACGAAAGATGGCCGGATGCTGGTGAATGAGGTCAACTACACTATGGAATTCCGCAATAGTATCGAGACCACCGGGGTGGATATTCCCGCGCGGATTATCGACCATGTTCTGGCGATGGGCCGGCGATGAGTGCCGACAACGCACGGCCCTGGCAGGTGTTACGCCAGGTGACAGTCTATGCGCACCCGCTGATCCAGGTACACCGCGCCGATGTGCAGTTGCCCGACGGCACCATCGTGGATGGGCACCATATCGTTGATCTGGCGCATCCCGCTGTGGGGATTGTGCCGGTCGGCGATGATGGGCGCATCTTGCTGATTGAGCATTATCGTTTTATCACTGATACGGTCGGGTGGGAAGTGCCTGCCGGCCGGGTTGACGACGGTGAAGATCTGCCGGCAACGGCCACGCGGGAACTGCATGAGGAGACCGGCTACCGCGCCGACACGCTGGACTATCTGGGGATGTACCACTCCAGCAATGGTTTTTCCAATCATACGGTGCATCTCTATCTGGCTTCCGGGTTGCAGCAGGTGGACGCGGTGCAGGACCGGAACGAGGTGATGCGGCTGGCATGGTTTACCGCGCAGGAGATCTGGACTATGATCGAGACGAACCGGATTCGCAATGGCCTGACCCTGACGGCTCTCCTCTGGCACATTGCCCGGATGCGTGAAGCGTGAAACGTGAGGCGTGAAATGTGAAGCGTGAAACGTGAAACGTGAGCATGAAGTGAGTATGAGGAGTGACGCATGAGTCTACGAGTTTCCGTGGTGGGGGCATCGGGCTATGTGGGGGGGGAACTGCTGCGGCTGCTGCTCTGGCATCCCGAGGTGACGGTGCAGCAGGCGACCAGCGGACGTAACACCGGGCGCTATCTGCATCAGGTGCATCCCAACCTGCGCAGTAGCGCCGGTTCAAAACGGACGGCGATCCAGTTTGTTCACCCGGATAAACTGGAGGAGTGCGATCTGCTCTTCCTGGCGCTGCCCCACGGTCAGGCGGCCCGCGCGATTGAGCGCTATGCCGGGCTTGCGCCACGCATTATTGACTGTAGCGCCGATTTCCGCCTGCGCGACGCAACGACTTATCAGCGCTGGTATGGCAGTCCGCATCCCGCTCCCGACTGGCTGGAGCGTTTTGTCTATGGCCTGCCGGAGATAAACCGGGAGGCGCTGCAAGGAGCGAACTATGCCGGCGGGGTGGGCTGCAATGCTACCGCAACCAATCTGGCGTTGCTGCCCCTGGTGCAGGCCGAACTGATCGATCCCGCACGTCCGGTGCTGGTGGAGGTCAAGGTCGGCTCATCGGAGGGCGGCGCGGAGGCCGGCGAGAGCAGCCACCACCCGGAGCGGGCCGGGGTAGTGCGCTCGTTTGCGCCGGTTGGTCACCGGCACACCAGCGAGGTGCATCTGGTGACGGGCCTGACCGATGTGCATATGTCGGTGACATCGGTTGAACTGGTGCGCGGCGCGCTGGCGACGGCGCAGGTCTTCGCGGGCCGCACCCTGGCGGAGAAGGATCTCTGGCAGGCGTACCGCGCCTTTGCCCGTGAGCGGTCCTTTGTACGGATCGTCAAGGAGCGGTCAGGTATTCATCGCTTCCCGGAGCCCAAGCTGGTTGCCGGGAGTAACTTCGCCGATATCGGCTTCGCCCTGGATGCGGAGACCGGACGGATCGTCAGCATCTGCGCAATTGATAACCTGATGAAGGGCGCAGCCGGCAGTGCAGTCCAGTGCATGAATCTGATGTGTGGCTTTGATGAAACCGCCGGGTTGGAATTTCCGGGGTTACATCCGATCTAACGGTTAGGGGTTAGGGGTTAGGGGTTAAGAATTCAAACATGTATTTAACCCATAACCGTTAACCCATAACCGTTAACCCATAACCGTTAACCCATATGGTGAAGAGCAATGCTTGTGATTAAAGTTGGTGGGAGTGCCGGGATTGATTATGATGCGCTGTGCGCAGACTTGGCGACGCTCTGGCAGGCAGGGCAGCGACTGGTGCTGGTGCATGGCGGCTCGGCGGAGACGAACCGGCTCTCGGAGGCGCTGGGCCATCCGCCGCGCTTTGTGACCTCGCCGAGTGGCTACACGAGTCGCTATACCGACCGGCGCACGCTGGAGATCTTCGAGATGGTCTACTGTGGAACGGCGAACAAGGGGCTGGTCGAGCGGCTACAGCGGCTGCAGATCAATGCTGTGGGGCTGAGCGGCATTGATGGACGGCTGCTTCAGGGCAAGCGTAAGGCGGCGATCCGCATTATTGAGAATGGTCGTCAGCGCGTGCTGCGCGACGACTGGACCGGTACGGTCGAGCGGGTGAATGCCGATCTGGTGAAACTGCTGCTGGATCAGGGCTACCTGCCGGTGATTGCGCCTCTGGCATGCAGTGAGGCGGGCGAGGCAATTAACGTGGATGGCGACCGCGCCGCCGCTGCTATTGCTGCCGCGCTTAACGCCGAGACGCTACTGCTGCTCTCAAATGTACCCGGCTTGCTGCGCGAGTTCCCCGACGAGAACTCATTGATCCCGCACATCCCGCGTGCCGAGATCGAGGCTTATCTGCCCTATGCCGAGGGCCGGATGAAGAAGAAGGTGCTGGGCGCGGGTGAGGCGCTGGAGCAGGGCGTGGGTCGGGTGATTCTGGGTGATGCCCGCGCCGCCGACTCGGTGTCCCGTGCCCTGGCGGGTGCGGGAACGGTGGTGGAGTGATAGGCATCAGGTGGTTGCGGTGTGGATCGCGGCCAGGGATGTATGACGAAAAACTGCCCGCAGGTTCCACGCTTGCGGGCAGCATTACTCCTCAGCCGGACGGGGCACCTCACGCATGCTGAACTGCTTCACCCGGAAATTGGTTTCAAATGCGCTGAACAGATCCAGGTACTGCTCCAGGTAGCGTGTCAGCAAAAAGTTTCGGCGCACCGTCTCCTGGGCCTTCTGACCCATCAGCAAGCGCCGGTTCTCGTCCCGGATCAGCGTGACAATCCGCTCTGCCGCTTCCTCGACGGAGGAAACCAGGAAGCCATTCACGCCATCCTCGATCTGGTAGCGGATACCACCCGTGTTCCCGCCGATCACCGCCTTGCCCTTCCACATCGCCTCCGCGACCGTTAACCCGAAGCCTTCACGGATCGACTTTTGCAGAACCACGGCGGCCCGGTGCTGGAGCGCATTAACCAGGGCTGTATCCTCGTGGGTCATAATCAGGATGCGCTCATCACGCTCATCCAGCAGCGAGCGAAAGACCTCCTCGCCCTCGGGGTCGTCGGTAGCGACATTCCCCAGCAGCACCAGCGTGGCATCAACCTGTTTGCGCGCCTGCTTGAATGCCTGAATTACACCCTGCGGATCTTTCCAGCGGTCAAAGCGCGAGATCTGCACCACCAGCGGCAGGTCGGTCGGAATATCGTAGCGGGCCAGCCGCCGGTCGATCTCCTCATCGCTCAACTGGCGATTGGTGATTGAAAAGGGATCGATGGCGGGCAGGAAGTAAAACTGCGGTGTGCTCAACTCCTGCTGGTACTCCTTCAGGCTGACGATCACTGCGTCATATTGTTCAATAAAGGTCTTGAGATAGTCCCAGAGCATGCTATGCGGCTGGGTCAGATCGATGTGGCAGCGCCAGATCCAGGGACCACGTTTGCGGTAGTGGTTGATCATCGGCAGCGGTTGCGGATCATGGATCAGCACAATGTCATGATTTTCCAGGTGGTTGCGGACAACATTCTCATAGATTACACCTTCATAGATCTCTTTTTTGATATCCGTCAGGTTGATATCTCCACCCTGGAGGGCATTATGCATCTTTTTGGTGACGCTGAAGAAATCGGGCGCACCCTGAATTACGCGCCAGCCGGTTTTTATGCCGATACTGTTCAGCAGCAGGGTTAGCGAGGAGAGCACCGTTGCCACCCCGCCGCCATAAAAGGTCGAGTTGACATTGACCACATGCAGATCCTGGAGTTTTCGCGCCTTTGCATGAATCCGCTCAACCGTTTCCGCCCCAACAAACGCCTCGTAATCCTCAACCCGGGTGAGGTTGCTGTCATATTCCTGTTGCACCACAACTGCTCCTCTTCTGCATACAAATGATACGTGGTGTATGGTACGTGATGCGTGATGTTTGTTCTGTATGAGCTGAATTCCAGAGTCTGGAGTTGCATATTGCGTGCCATTGGTGACAGGAGGATAAAAACGGGGGAAGATGACGCAACGCAGGGAGCCCTTATCAGTTAAGAGCGTCCCGGCGTAATTGAATGCTGTCACATCTCACGCATACTGATCCAGCCAGGCAATCAAATCCGCCGGAGTAGTAAAATCTAGTAGGGTATCCACTAATATAACAGGACTTACGCGGTGTGTGTTCAAACGGACCGTTTGCTCGCGATAACGGCGTATTTCGCCTGCGGCAGCATGGTACGTTTTTGTCTTTTTCCGAAACATGTGGCGCTCCGAGCCACATGTTTCGGAAAAAGAATGTCCCATTCCACCCTGCCGGAGGCGAATCGGGCCAGTTGTCCCGGCAGACGCCTGGGGTTGGAACCGACCGCGTAACTCCTGTAATATAACACGAGTTACGCGGTGGGCGTACAAATCAGACACGTACTCCTACAAAGGCAGTCTTCGCCTGCGGCAGCATGGTACTTTTTTATTTTTTTTCACAAAGATTTTGCACATAGTGCAAAATCTTTGTG